>JAFXRA010000313.1 GCA_017526725.1 Candidatus Rifleibacteriota bacterium | reverse complement strand
TTCTTCTGCTTGCTGTTGATTGCTAGTGTCGGCCAGGTTTTCTTTGGATGCGTCCTGTTGTTTCTCTATTGGCTTTATAAAGGTACTATCAGTATCTTTTGATTTTAAAACAGATTGCAAAAATTCTTCATTATTAGATAATACTCTTGTTTCTTTTGATGAATTGTTGGCTGAATCTGACATTTCTTTAAGCTTTTTCTTTTTCTATTTGTTTTTTGCTGCGGCAGTTTTCTAAGAACTGGCCAGTGGGGCAGAAATAATTGCACCAGGGTCTTCTGATAAATATAGATATTATCAGGAAAATAATAGCAAGACTTAATACAACTACTGATGCAGACCTAAACATAAATGCCGAGAACGGTTCGAACTGGTATATGTCGACACCAACTCCAAATGCGATAAGTAGAAGTATTATTTCTAAGAATACTGGTCTTATTGTTTTTAAAACTTTTGCTGTTTTGCCTGTTGGAGTATATTTCTTTTTGGTTATGTTTCCGCATAGCTCCTGAGCTGCTCCGAATGGGCAATACCATATGCAGTAGAAGGCTCTGCCTGTTATAAAAGGCAGTAATATTGCTAATGCTACAAGTACTGTCATGAAAATCTGAGTGGAGTATGGGATTCCATCACTGAACCAGGCTTTTAAAAGGCCTAATGAGACAAATCTTGCCAAAACAAAGCCGGGTATTATTACAGAGAGAGTTAATACCGTTTTTCTGTATTTAGCTACCGAAGACTTTGGAAGATAAGCGAGAACTGATACTACTAAGAAGAGCCAGGCCAAAGTTTCGTAGGTCCAATCCCAATACTTTTTGATTAGCTGTTCTTTTTCTTTTCTGACTTCGTCTATGTGGTTGGCCACTCTTGTTTTAACAGAGTTTATTATGCATGAACTGCTCATTGTAGCACCCGTCACGGCATCGACTTTGAGATTGGCTGCTTCACTAGCGAGTTGGTTGTTCCATTTGTCTAAAAGGCCTGAATCTGTAACCTTATGGAAGAAAGGCGGAGTTTCCTGATTTTTCTGGGGGATTATTCCAACAATTCTGTTGTTCAAATCAATACCGATTATCATAGGAATATTGCCGGCAAAGCCTCTTAAATCCTTGCAGTCTGGCAGTGTGTGCAAAGCTTCTCCGATTTTCTGATTTTTGTCGTCTAAGACTATAGTTCGGTTTTCGCTTAGCTTATGATAAGACGAGGCGTTAAGGAAAATTCTTTTGATTTCTTCTAAGGTGAATTGGTCTTTTTCTTCTTTTTGACCAGCTTTTTTGCCAGATAATCTTGTCTGAACACTTTTTATAATTGCAGAACTGCTCATTGTGGCGCCAGTTACTGCATCAACTTTGATATTCGCTGCTTCGTCAGGCTTTTTACCTTTCCATTTGTCGAGCAAACCTGTTGAAATTACTCTTTCTAAGAAAGCAGGGGTTTCGTTGTTTTTTAGAACAACTATTCCTTGAATCTGATTGTTTTTGTCTGTTCCAATAATCATAGGAACAGCTGCGGCAAAGCCTTTTATATCGCTACTGATTGGCAGGGTATGCAAAGCTTCGCCGATTTGCTGATTATTAGAATCAAAAATACTCGCTTTGTCTTCGGTAATTACTTTGTATGATGCAGCTTCAGGAAAAATCTTTTTTATTTCTTCCAGCGAAAACTGGTCTATTATCGGAGTAGAGCTGGCTGTAGAATCGCCTACAGCTGAAGTCTGGTGAAATTTATAACCGAATATAGAACCGGAATTGAATGCCATTACGGCTCCAAAAACAACTAGGAATAAGATTGGGTATATGAATGATAATGCTTTTTTCATGATTATTATTCTAACATTATCTCTCTTTAAAATGTAACTTATTTTTGTTGTTATTGTAGTTGGTAATTGTTGTTTTTGTTGTTATGGAAGTGGGACGCTTCGCTGTGAGACACTTCGTTGAGATACGATTGCTGCCGCAATCTGTGAGAATTTTTATAGTTGTTGGAAGTGTTGGAAGTGTTGTCCTAAAGCCTCCACTTGAGGGCTGCCAACAGGAGGTTGGCGTGCAAGCGAGCGACAGGAGGTCAGCGAGTCGCTGAGGAAGCCTGTCGAAGACAGGCAGGAGGGGTGACCGAACCAGAGTAAACTCTGTGTAGCGATAGTGTATGAAATTGTTAATGTTAAAATTGTTAGAAGTGTTGTAAGGTAGCCTACCCATTGTCATAAACGTATAGCTTTCAGGGCTAAAGCCCATACGCTATACTTTTTATGACAAATGTGTAGGCTAATAGAACAATTTGAACCTTGAACTATTCGAACTCTTTGAACGATTTTAACAATTATAACAACTCTAACAATTATAACTAAAATATGGCGGACAGTTGCTTGCTCTTAACTTATATAAAAAAATAGTTTCAAATAACTAGAATTAAGTTATTTTAGAATATAGTAGTGTTTATTAAGAAAAAACTTTTCAAGGAGAAAGAATAATGTTGGGTGCTAGATCTAATAGTGCTTCCCCGCTTAGTGTTATTGGTGGGTTTTGTATTTGGGGTTTGTTTATAGGTTTGATAATCTATTATATGATTTATATGGATAAAAAAAGAAGACAAGAGTTTAGAGATAGATGTCAAAGAGATAGATTAAATTATATAGACGAAGAAGAATATATTCCAAAGTGTAAAGTAGTTTTTGATATTACTTCTAGAGGCTATTCTCATAAATACTCAGTAATAGTATCTGGTGAAAGAAATGGAATTGTTTTTTCCACCTTAGATTTTTATTATAATGTTGGTGGTAAAAATGGTAGTCGTTATAGAACACTCTGTGTTTTATCTAAGCCAGGGGTTGTATTCCCTGATTTTTACGTAAGAACAGAAAACACGATTTCAGATTGGATAGGTGAAAAACTTGGCGGTCAAGATATAGATTTTGATGAAGATGCTGATTTTTCTGGTAAGTTTGTTTTACAAGGTTCAGACGAAAAACTCATAAGATCTTTCTTTGATCAAAGGGTTAGAAAGGCATTTGTAGCTGTTCATTCAAACGATTATGAATTTGAATCGGCTGGAAACTATTTGCTTGTTAGTAACCGTGGAATCTTAAATTACGATGAAAGATTGAAAATGTTATCGAATGCATTGACTGTATTTTCTTCTTTTATGAAAGATTATGACGAAGGGAATCTTGCTTAAAGTAGTTTTTTCTATATAACCCAAAATGCTGATTATCAGTGGATTTAAAAATTTTAAAAAAAAGTACTAAACTTTTTTGCCACTTTAGCCGATATAGATATTAGGAAAATTTTTTTCTTTTGCTATAAGGATGTAGCAAATAACTCAAGGAGGAGTTAAAACAATGTCTATTCTTCAATCTAACAACTATGGTAATAAAAACATAGGTAAGGCTCTTGATGCATTTTTCGGCAACAAGAAAGTCGGTAAGACAAACAAAGCTTCCAGCTCAGGCAACACCCAAAAAGCCAAAACCTCAATGCTAGACCAGCTTCAGCTTTCTTCTCAGACAAAGCTTAAAAGTATTATTTCTGAATATAAGCAGAGCCAGGCTTCCAAACTCAGCATCAGCATAAATGTTAAAGCTGATAAGCCTATCAGCGATGATTCCACAAAATCAAAGCTTTCTGACAAAGCTGATAAAATGCTTAGATTGATAAGCAGAAACGATGATGAATACAAGCAGCTCAAAGGCAGCTTCGATAAAATGTTTGAAGATGTTTTGGGTGCTTTCAAAGATAACCCCTCTATGGAAGAAGTTCAAGGCATGGATATAGCTCAGAGTGCTTCTATTTCAATAGAAGAAACTACCGGCGAAATCACTGTTCAAGACGGAAACAGCATAAAGACTGTTAAGTATTCTTCCTATAAACTCACAATGAACTTCACAAACGTTGAAGCACAGCAGGCTTCTGAAAACAAGTCTATTGCTTCAGCATTCACTAATGCACTGGCTGATTTCTTCGGATACGGCTCTGATAAATCAGTTTCTGACGATAGCTCTTCAGCAAGTGCTTCATTGAAAGCTTCTTCTGCTTCTTTCTCTTATGAAGCTTCTTCCTTGAGCTACAGCGAATCTACTACCAGAGCAGCAAGAGCTTCTTCTAATGCTTCTCATGCAAATGTAAGCACTGTTAACACTGCTTCCTCTTCTTATATGAGACTTCAGGAACTTGCTCTCCAGGGCTGTGACCCAATAGTTCTTGATCTTGGCGGCGAAGGTATTCAGCTTACCGAAGCTGGTAAAGGAGCTAATTTCGATATTAATGCAGACGGTGTTATGGATAGCACAGCATGGGTTAAGGGCAATACCGCTATGCTCGTCTATGATAAAAACGGAAACAATGCTATAGATAACGGTTCTGAACTGTTCGGTGACCAGAATGGTGCTAAAGACGGTTTCAAGGAATTGGCCAAGTATGATACAAACAACGATGGCAAAATCGACAGCAAAGATACAATTTACAAGAATCTGAAGCTTTACCGCGACCTGAATGGAGACGGCAAAATGCAGGCCAACGAATTCAATACTCTTCAGGAAATGGGAATCAAGGCTTTGAATCTCGAATGCCGTGATTGCGACGATGATGTTAATGGTAACTCAATAGTTCTCAGAGGCAGCTTTGAACGAGAAGACGGAACCAAAGGCGAAATGGCTGACGCAATATTCGGCTATTCAGAACTCTAAGACCAGGCTTAGACTAGTATAAAACAAAACAGCCGCCAATATTTTGACGGCTGTTTTCATTTTAGGAAAACAATAAAAAGCCTGGGAAACCAGGCTTTTGTTTTATGCAATAAAATAGATGAGAAAGGGATTCGTCATTACCAGCATGATTCTGACAATTGCCTCGCTGCTATTGTCTGTTCCTTCTTATTCTCAAGACAATCCTTATCTCGCACGGGCGGATTCCCTTCATAATCATG
>JAFXRA010000312.1 GCA_017526725.1 Candidatus Rifleibacteriota bacterium | reverse complement strand
ATAGTTCTGAACAAAGGGCAGAGCTGCACCAGCAAGAATTGCGATAATAGTGATAACTACCAGCAATTCGATAAGAGTAAAACCTTTTTTCATATTATCTTATCTCCTTCTATTTAGAGGACATTATAACCACTGTTTGGCTAGAAATACATTTATTTCCGCCAGGGTTGGCAGTAGTGCTAGCAAGGTCGCGTAAACCGCTGCCGTCACTAACACAGAAAGTGTCGCTTCCTGCAACAAAAGCATTAACGACACCATCAGCTAAAGGTAATGTAATCAATGAACCGGAATTGTCAAGATTGAAATTATTCCAATCAAACATATTTTGTACCGTATCAGATGATGTACATTCAAAATATTTGTATGCATTTGGTTTATCTTGTAAAGCCTGACTATCTGTGGCTGAAATCTTTCTAGAAAACTGCAGCATTAAATAGTCTGGTCTGTTCTGGGTGTCAACTGCTCCAGTATTGTTTGCGTCAACCCATTTAACGTTGACTAATGCCAATGGCGGCTGATAACCAGCAGAAACGTCGTCGTAATTGTTTGGAATACGGTCTGGACCACTGGAAAAAACAATACCCGATTCGGTAGCTACAAAGTATTGTACGCCCCATGGGTCTACAGGGGAGTTGTTTAAATATCTTCCCACAATCTGATCAATAGTGGAAGAATTGTAGGTGCCTTCTCTGGTTTCGTAAACCATTAGAGCTCTTGAAATTTCATCCAGGTCAGATTTAGCCTTTGAAATACGGCTTTCCTGGACGTAATTCTGTACAAAGGGAAGAGCTGCACCCACTAGGATTGCTAGAATAGTAATGACAACCAATAATTCAATTAAAGTAAAACCTTGCTTTTTTGACATTAACAAATCCCAAAATAAATATTTATTTATCTTTTTCTGCAAAATAATTTGCAAAAAGCATACCAAAAAAACTCCCATCTATCAACAATTATATATCTATTATTCTATTTTTTAAAGTATCAGAAGGCAAAAATATTTCTTTTATATTTTATGGTAAAAACACCTCAAATGGGAATTTTTACTCTACAAAATAAATAAAAATTTATTTTTATTTATTTCATACTACAAAGACAATTTTTATAAAATAGACATAAGACAAAAGACTTTGGACTATTGCTTCTCTTAAAGAGGAGCGTTGTTATGGTAATTGGTTTTTGTTGTTTTTATTGTTTAATCGAAAGCTTGTATGCTAACGAATATTTGAAATAATCGTTACTTTGAAAGCTATCTAATAACATTAACTACAACAACTACCAAAAACAATAAAAACCTATTTATATACTACGCTAGCGCTAAAGAAGATTTTACTCTAGTTCGGTCACCACCCCGATTGCTACGCAATCACCCCTCCTCAAGTAGGGGCTTTAGGGCACATCCTCTATCGCTCTAAGCTCTGTTGCTCTATCGCTCTCTGCTCTTCCCTCTTCCCTAAGCCCTATACCCTTCTCCCTTGCCAAGCGCAGCTTGGCCTAAACTCACTTCTTCCGTTTAGTGATCTTCAACGCATCAAAACGCTGCAGGCGCAGATGTGCTGGGCTGTAGTCATAAATAGATTCGATGTATTCTCGAGGAAGAATGGTTGTTTCCCCGATAACAAAATGAGAAACTATAGGAGGAATCAAGGTAATCCTAGCTTTTAACGGATTCTTTTCATCGCCTTTTACACTGACTGTCCCTAAGGCCTTTTCTGGGTTAGCCGTATCAAAATCCAGACTTATGGCATTATCCACAATAGCCGGTCTCGAAAAAGTAAGCTCAATATAATCATTGAAATCTATCTGATTATTCTGATTGAGATCAACATATTCGGCTTTGGTAATAAACAAATCCTTCGGATAATAACCGATAACAATGTCATCACTTTCTGCTATCTTTGTATCAACTTCTGATTCCTTGTTTGGACCGCAGGAATAAACGATACCAAGATTTGGAGAATGTCTATAGTAGTTACCCCAAGGATCAAGCGGAGCTTCTTTTTCAAGATAATTTCCGACAAAACTACCCAATTGATTTGGAGAAAAGACTTCAACCAGGAAACGATTATTTTCTTTAATATTATGAAGTCTGACTGCCTTAATCAGTTCTTCTATATCAGCCTTAGCCTTACCTATTCTGGCTGTATCTATAGCTTTCAAATACTCATTAATTGCAAAAATGAGTATCAAACCAAGAATTAACAGAACTATCAGAAGTTCAACCAGCGTAAAGCCATTTTTCTTTCTATTCTTATTAAGGCAGCCAATCATCATTTAATACAAACTCACCGAACTGTTTTCTTCGGGTTCTTCATCAGCATCATCAAGATTAACCAATCTTGGAGTAACCAACATAATCATTTCAGAACTGTTAGTTTCAGTTTTACCATGAGTTGTTAAAGTTTTCAACAACGGAATCTTATTGATAAGTGATGGAGAAGTCTTGGTTTCTGCACCGTTTTCATTGATAAGACCGCCCATTACAACAGTTTCACCGTTCTTAACTCTGACATAAGTATTGGTATTGCGTTCAGATTTTGTAATCTGACCATCATCATTGATTTCAAGAACAGAGTCAACAGTAGTATTAAGTTCCATGCTGATTTCGTTATCTCTTGAAATTTCTGGTGTAACTTCGAGTCTGATACCAACCTGAACATCGCGGTATTCTTTATATACTTGTGGAATATAGCCCAAATAACTGTTGCTGGCATTTTCATATTTATAATATGGAACAGGTATAACCTTACCAATGTTGATAGAAGCCTTTTTACCATGAACAGCTCTGATCTTCGGGCTGGCAAGAACCTTAGCCTTGCTTTCCTGTTCAAGGAAATCAAGAGTAGCAGGCAAAGCGTAATTGCTGGGCAAATGACCGATGTCAGCCACATTCATAGAATAGTTATCCAGTTTGATACCCAACTGTTTCAAACCAGTGCGGTTGATTTCAACAAGTTTAACTTCAATTACTGCCTGTTTAAGCTTTTCATCAACAGATTCGATAATCTTTTCTACAAGGCTGATATTTTCTGGAACATCGTAAACGGAGATAGAATTAATTCTATCGTTTACAGAGAAGTTTTCTGTATCAATTCTTTCACTAAGAGACTTGCTGCTCTTAATCATGTTAATGATTTCATCTGGTTTGGAATTAACAAGCTTGAAGGTTTTATACTGCTTTTTACCAAAGTCGCCTGCGTTATCCTTGCTGCAGATAATATAAGTATTATCATTATGAGGTTTCTTAACCAGACCATTTGTTTCAATCAACAGGTCTAAGAGTTCATCAAGACTAAGATTTTCAACATAGAAATTGACTTTTTTATCTTCAACGCTTTCATGAATGATAAGGTTTATATTCATCATTTTAGAAAGAGTCTGCAATGCATCTTTAAGGCTGAGGTCCTTGAAAAGAAGTTCTCTTGCCATTCTGCTGGAATCATTATTGAATGAAATAACAGTTAAATCCCTACCCTTCAAAGTATATTGGAAATTTCTCTGAAGGAGCAGATTCTTTAAGACATCACGAAGTGTGACGTCTTGAGCATTAACGCTCATTTTACCCTTAACACCAGCATCTGCAAAAATACGCAGATCGAATTTAGCTGCAAGCGCGTTTAGAATAGTAAGCAAATCTTCTTGTTCGAAGTTAAGACTGATTTTCTGGTCAAGAATAGTCTTATTGTTTGATTCAGAATAAAGCTTTTCAGAAACAAAGCCAGAATTGTTCTTAATGCTGTTGTTTGAAGAAGCTCTGGTAACTACTGAATAATCAGACTTTGCCGTATTCTTTTTTAATGGTGTGGTTTCAATGACAATATTTTTGCCAACCTTTCTAGGTGTAGCTTTTAACTGATCATTAAATACTAAAGTTGCTCTAACCACATCAGGGGATTTACTAACCTGACTTACACGCATAAATTTTACTTTTGGATGTGGTGAAGGAATAATCTTACTGCCAGCTTCAAGCTCATAGTCATAGATGTCGGCTTTAAGAACTTCCGGAGAATCCATTGTTACATTGAACTCATTTACTTCATGAGCAGGGAAAAGCACCAGCTCATTGTTGCCATATCCTGAAATACTGAGTTCCGTAAGCTTTTCGGAAGCCCCAGCAGGAAGATTTATCAGCATAGCGAATAGAAAAGCACAGGCTGTCTTTGCAATCAAAGACCTACCAGCCTTTCCATAGCCAGATAATAATCTCATAACCAGCTCCTTAAATTTATGCGTAAAGTAGGAAAATTATTATATTCCAGCATTCCTTTCGGCATGTCTTTAAGGTTTATTTAGTTTTTTGTTTGATTATTTTTTGGGAATTTGTTCGAATTGTTGAAATAGTTGGAATTGTTAGAATTGTGAGAAGAGTGAGAAGTGTTGGAAGTGTTAGAAGTGTTACGCTTCGCTGTGGGGCGTTTCACAGTGAATTTTTGTTTATTCTTAAAAAAGGTCTTCGGACTTAACTTCTTACTACTTTGCCAACTTCTCGAAAATCCCCTGGATTACTTCGTAATCCTTCCCCTTTAATAAAGGGGGTTATATCTTAACCACCCTCTTTGTTAAAGACTGCCGCCAAGGATGGCGGCGTGCAAGCGGTCACAGGATGTAATAACCGCTGCTGGGATGTCATTCGAAGAATGACAGGGAGATTTTTAATAACACAACAGTCTTCGGACTTAACTTTGTAATGCTTTGCAAAGTTCTCAAAAATCCCCCAATCTGCTTTCGCAGACATCCCCCTTTGAAAAAGGGGGTATAAGCTCTAATCTCCCTTTTCCCTCTTCCCTATTCCCTACTCCCTAACGAGGCTTTCAGCCTCGTTGCTTATCTTCCGCCGGTAACAACCTTTGCCATTCTGAAAATCGGCAGATACATAGCCAGAACGATAATACCTGTAATAACACCAATAACGACGATGAAAGCAGGTTCAACCATAGCTGTAATCTGGTCTATTAAAAAGTTGATTTCATCTTCATAAAATTCAGCAACTCTTGTAAGCATTTCATCAAGGTTACCTGATTCTTCACCAACTTCAATCATCTGAACAGAAAGTTCAGGCATAATCTGAGCTTTTGAAAGAGCCTTGGCAATAGGAATACCGCCTTCAACTTCATGAACTACATCTTCTAATGATTTCTGAATAATAACATTTTCAACTGCTTCATTACTAATGTTCATTGCAGTAATGATGTTGATACCAGATTCAAACAATGTTGCAAGATTACGTGCATAAAGAGCAATTGTGTATTTCTGAGTAAGACCGCCAAAAATAGGAACTTTCAATTTCCAGTAGTCAAAGAATTTTTTACCGGGCTTTGTCTGGTTAACCTGGTAAATTAGCAGACAAAAAGCCAAGACACAAGCCAAAATTGTAAGAAAATTGTTTGTAAGAAAATTAGAAACATCTATAACTTTTGTTGTTAACCAGGGTAATTGTTGATTAAACTGTTCAAACAATCTTGAAAACTGTGGAATAACAAAAGTTAACAAAAAGACAACAACCAAAGTTGCTACAAAAGTAATAATAGCAGGATAGGTCATTGCACCGATAACTTTTCGGCGAACATGGATACGTCTTTCCAACAAAGCTGATAGTCTGTCTAAAACGAGAACAAGTCGGCCTGATTCTTCCCCTACCCTAATAAGGTTGCAGTATAACATTCCGAAAACATCATCATATTTTCTAAAACACATATGAAGCGGAGAACCGCCTTCTACTTCGCTCTTAGAATCCCAGATGATTTTACGAAAACGATAGGTTTTCATCTGTCTGGAAAGAGTGCTTAAAGAACGTAAAACAGCAATACCAGCTCTTGTCAGAGAAGCAAAATATTTTGTAAACAGAAGAAGCTCTGAAGTTCTAACGGTACCATAAAATGGATTTAAATATGAGAATAACGACCGGTTTTCAGGACCTGGTCCATCCTGAGGAACTTCATCAACTTGCTTTTGAGGTTCTGTTGCCATGCTCTTTCCTTTGCGACTTGTCTTTAGCAAAAAATTATATCAAACTTTAAAGAACAAAACAATACAAAAAAAAGCCCCTTTTCAGGGGCTCTTTATTTTTACTTTGAAAGTTCAAAAGTAATTACCGAAGGGCCTTTATAGTCTATTACACGTTTCAAGACTGCATATCCTCGTTTTTTGATAACCACTTCGCCGAATTCCTTCTTGATACCGGTGATCTTGAATTCACCTCGGCTGTTGGTTGTAACCTTACCGCCTTCAAGAATTACTTCTGCATTTCTTATAGGTTTATGATTCTTTGCATCTACAACAGTGCAGAGCATATTTTCATTTAATTGAATCTTTTCAAGAGTTATGTATGAAGGATTACCAGCTCTTCCTTCTTTCATCATCATGCTAAGAGAACCAGCTGCTGTTTTATAACCATCTGCTATAACAACTGCACGGCCGCTTACTCTATCTACAAGAATCTGACCAAGTCGGTTAGTCTGATAAATTTTATTGTCTATACTGAGAACAGCATCAGAAATTCCTTTATCTGTAACAACATCTTTAATTTCTATAAGAACCTGTTCTTCAGTAGTTACTGGTCTGGGTTCAGAATCATAAGATTCTTCATCAGAAGTTGAACCTAAAGGAGTATCATCAACTACAGCATAAACCATGTCTTCTTCAGACATTGGAACAGCAGATTTTACCTGTTTTTTAACATTAGTAGTATTTGTGCTAGATGAAAAAGACTTAGTGGAAACGTTTACTACCGGATT
>JAFXRA010000311.1 GCA_017526725.1 Candidatus Rifleibacteriota bacterium | reverse complement strand
TGATTGTGGTTCCAGAAATAATAGTGGCTACAGAGAGCGTAGATTATGGTTCTGGAAACTGGCTAATACTAAGGCCAAAATTTAACATTAGTTTTGAAAAGACTCTAGTTTCACCTTCCGAAGTAATAAATCATATAAAACTTAACGGTATGGCTTTACCAGATAGTTGTACTATTAGTTTTGATTCAGCTACTAAAACAGCTGTATTGGCTTTTAATGAAGATCTTGAAACTTTTACAGATTATTCCATTAGTATGATTGACTACGTAGATGGCGATAATGCAACTATAAAGGCGCCTGCTGAAAGCTTTGATTTTAAGACTATTCCTTCAGATGTTATCAGAGGAAGCGGAACAGAACAAGATCCCTATTTGATTTATACAGAGGCTCACTTAAAGCAATTACACCAGTCTGAATATGGTGAAGGCGGGCATTGGTTTAAGCAAATGAGCAATATTAGGTTAAAAGATCCATGGGTTCCTATTGGCTACAATAATGGCGATGGTGGGTTTGAACATCTTTTTGATGGGCATTACAATGGCAATGGTTTGGAAATATCTAATATTGTTGTTGAGAAGTCTCTTGACAGTTTTAATGGCGGTATTTTTGGAGGCACATATTTCGGAGAAATATATGACTTAACACTTAGAGATATAGATATTACGGCTAGTTATGGTGTGGGTACACTTGTTGGTTATGCTGAATATACTTCAATCAGAGATGTTACAGTTTGCGGAAATATAAAAATAAAATCCAATAATGATTCAATTGGTGGAATAGTTGGTTTTTCAAGAGGAGGAAATATATCTAATTGCTGTGTTTATTCAGATAATGGCTTGATTGATGGCTGGACTAGCGTAGGTGGTTTAATCGGAGAAGCCTATGAAACGACTATAACGAAATCCTATTCAAGAATATCTGTTCAAGGCTGGCTGTATATTGGAGGCTTAGTTGGAAATATGTATTATTCTAATATTTCAAATTGTTATTCGAATGGCCCTGTAATTGCACCTATACTTGAAGATGTAAGAAGTTATCAACTTGGAGGACTGGTTGGATATGCAACAGGGGTTGTTAGTAATAAAAGTTATCTGACTAACTGTTATTATGCGGGTAAAATAAGATTAATTGTTGACGAAATCAGGTCTCTAGGAGTAATGATTGGCAAAAATTCTGGACCAAATGAGATAGAAAACAATTTTTCCAAAAGTGAAATTGAATTACCTTGCCCGATTGAGAATTACCACTCTGATACTTCATCAGACGGTTATGACCCCTCACAACCTGGTCAGCCGCTCTGGTTCAATGGTGATACTAATTCTTATGTTTATGATACATCTGGAACGAATTCAATCAGAGAAGGCTACGACTCTTCTCTCAACTGGGATTCCGACATTTGGAATTTGACTCAGGGGCAGTTACCCACACTTAAAGGCTTGCCTGGACAATGAGAGCATAGAGCGTAGAGCGACAGAGCAATAGAGCGTAGAGCGACAGAGCGACAGAGCAATAGAGCAACAGAGCAATAGAGCAACAGAGCAATAGAGCGTAGAGCGACAGAGCAACAGAGCAACAGAGCAATAGAGCGTAGAGCGACAGAGCGACAGAGCAACAGAGGAGGTGCCCTAAAGCCCCTCATTGAGGTTATTACTTGAAGATGCTGCCCCGCTTTGCGGGGAAGCTGTCACGAAGTGACTGACGACCAACAGGAGGTTGGGAGTGCATGCGAGCGCCAGGATGGCAAGCGAGTCGTAAGGGGGAGCAAAGCGAAGCTTTGCGTAAAACCAAAAACAACAAAAACAGAAAAAGCGTAAGCTTTTAAATACTAAAAACAATAAAAACTATATATTGAAATAAAGTTATTTATGCTATACTGAGAAACATGGCAGATGAAAAAAGTTTATACAAATTATTAAAACTGACTTATGATCAAAATGCGTCCGATTTGCATCTGAAAGTTGGTAAAGCTCCTTCTATAAGAGTTGATGGGCATATTACACCTGTTGAAGGATACAAATTTACAAAAAATGATTTTAATAAGATTTTAGAGGCCTTACTTAATCCTGAACAGGAAGAGCAATTTAAAAAGAATCACGAGCTTGATTTTGCTTATACATTAGAAGGGGTTTGCAGATTCAGAGTAAATCTTTATACCGATTTAAACGGCTATGGTGCCGTTTTCAGAGTTATTCCATACAGAGTTATGGAATTTGAAGAAATCGGTTTGCCTATGGCTGCTAGAAGATTAATAGAACAGCCCAACGGATTGATTTTAATTACCGGTCCGACGGGTGCTGGCAAAACTTCAACTTTAGCAAGCTATCTAAGTTACGTTAATCAGAATGCAAAACGCCACATAGTAACCTTAGAAGACCCGATTGAATATCAGTTTGAAGATAACCAGTCTATTTTCAATCAGCGTCAGATAGGGGTTGACTGCAGAAGTTTCTATGATGGGCTTTTAACCGTATTGCGCCAAGATCCCGATATTGTGGTAGTTGGTGAAATGCGCGATCCCGAAACGATATCCTTGACATTGAACGCTGCAGAAACAGGAAAGCTTGTCCTGGCAACACTTCATACGAATTCTGCTGTAAGCACGGCAGAACGTATTGTTAACGTATTCCCTGAAAGCCGTCATAATCAGATTCTGTTGCAGCTTTCTATGGTTCTTCGCGGTGTTGTTTCTCAGACTTTGCTGAGAAGAGTTAATGGCGGTCGTGTAGCTGCTTTTGAATTACTGCTCAATACTTCAGGTATAAGAAGTCTTATTGCTGAAGGTAAAATACATATGCTGCCGTCATATCTTGAAACAGGTGTTGAAGCTGGTATGATGACGATGGAAATGTCTTTGGCTCAGTTGGTTAAAGATAAGATAGTTTCTCAGGAAGAGGCTTTTGCTTCTGCTCCTAATCCGAATGCTCTGCGTAAGCTTTTGGATAAAGTAATGAGTGAGAGATGAATATGTTAAAGATTCACAGATATTTTGAAACAGCGATTGAACGTCAGGCTTCAGATTTACATTTAAAAGCTGGTTCTCCGCCTATAATAAGAGTTGGCGGCCGTTTAATAACTCTGGCTGAAGAACCTTTAGCATTTCAGGAAATGCCGAACCTTTTTCTTCCATTGATGAGTCTGAAAGATCAGGCAGATTTGAAGCAGCTTTTCGAAGCCAATTTTATGACTCAGTATAAGAGCAGATGGAGAGTCAGAGCCTGTATTTATACCCAAAGGGGTTGTTTGTCAGGTGCTTTTCGTTTTATACCTCAGTCTGTTCCATCAATTGAAAGTCTAGGTTTACCGCCGATTCTTAAAGAAATTGCCCAAATGCCCAGAGGGCTATTTCTTGTTACTGGTCCTGCCAACTCTGGCAAAACTCATACTTTGGCAGCTATTATAAATGAAATAAATAAAACCTCTGCAAGGCACGTAATTACTATAGAAGACCCAATCGAATTCGTTTATAAAGAAAAGAAATCTATCTTTACTCAGCGTGAAATAGGGGTTACTTCCAATAGTTATTCCAGCGCCTTGATGAATGCTTTGCGTGAAGACCCTGATGTTATTCTTGTTGGTGAAATGCGAGACGTAAATACTATCGAAATGGTATTAACCGCTGCCGAAACAGGACATTTGGTCTTTTCGACCTTGCATACAGTAGGGGCAGTGCAGACTATAGACCGTATCGTCAATATGTTTCCTGGTCATAGACATGAAGAAATCAGAACTCAGATTTCTATGTCGCTGATAGGTATTATTTCTCAAATTCTTCTGCCAAGTCTTCATAAAAAAGAAAGAGTTATGGCTCATGAATTAATGATTATGAACTCAGCTATGAGAAATCAAATCAGAGAAAAGAAGACCAATCAGCTTAAATCAGCACTTATGCTTGCGCGTAAAGATGGCTGTAAGACATTGAAGGATTCTTTGTCTGAAATCATTAAAGACGAACGTGTTGATCCGAAATTAATCGCAAATATAATGAAAGAAATTATAGAATGAAGCAGATAGAAGATTTAGAGCAATACAAATATATTAAAACTGCTAGGCGTCTTATGAAGCCTATTACAGATCGGCTTGAAGCAATTACTATAAATGAGGATGCTTCAGATGAACTGCGTTTTGAAGCTTTAATAAGCTTAGGAAAAATTGGCGATAATGAATCTTTGCCTACATTAATGCATGCTTTTAATGAATATCCAGACTATCTGGAGCCAATAACAGCTTTAGGTTATTTCAAAAGCAGCACTCCGGTTGCTAAGCTGATTGAACGTCTTCAGGACCCTGATTCTCTTTATAAAGAAGAAATCGTCAGAGTTTTGGGTGAAATTGGCGACCCTATGGCAACAAAGGTTTTAATGGAACAGCTTCACGATGAAGACCGAATGGTCAGATATTATGCTGCCAGAGCCTTATATAAAATGGGCGGGCGTGATGTTGTTCAGGCTCTTTGCAGTCTGTTAAACGACCCTGACGAATGGATTGTTATTAATGTTCTTGAAATTCTTTCAAAAATGAAAGACCCTGAAGCTATACCTGCTTTGGTAGGGCAGTTTGAGGTCATAAGAGATTCGAGATTAAAAGCGATTATAATATCTTCTCTTTCTGCATTTGCCGAAGGAAAGCTATTAAAGACCTTTGAAAGCGGTTTGGATTCATTTGACCCGCGTATTCAAGCGAACTCTGTTGAAGCTATTTCAATGCTTAAAATACCTGGTTCAGAAATTAAAAGAAAACTCAAACGTTTTTATGGGCACCCCAATAACAGAGTTAGAGCAAATATGTGTATTGCTTTAGCAAAAGCCGACCCTAAATCTGTTTTTGATGAAATTGGCGGAATGTTGGTAAGCCGTGATGCTTCTACGAGAAGGTCTGCTGCCTATGTTCTTGCGAGAATAGATTGCGACAACAGAAAAGAATATATACATACGCTTTTGGAAGATGAAAACTTTGGCGTTAGAAAAATGGCTTTAAAGGCTTCTATGGCATTAGAAGGCGAAGTAGGGGTTAACGAAATAAAGCCCTTATTGGATGATGAAAACCAGTGGGTTCGCCGAGAAGTTGTAGAATGTGCTATAAAAATGGCTGATTTCCCTAACGATTTGATCTTGAAGCGTTTAAAAAATGAGGATTGTCCGCCTGTTATTGAAGTATTATTGAAATACGTAGTTGATAGAGCTTTATATGAAGCAATTCCAATGATTTATGAAAAAATCAAGAAAGAACCTGAAGAAGAAATGCCTTGGCTTATTGCTGCTTTAGGACATTTAGGCGCAGTAAAAGAACTTAATCAGGTTAAAAAATTCCTTGGTGCTGTTAGAGCCAGTGTTTTCGTGGAATATTACGAAGCTCTGCTTCTGAATGGTGATTTAAATGTGTTTAAGATTATTGCAGAAGGCCTTGATGAAAAGAAACGCGAACAGGAACTGCTTTCATGGGCGAATATAGCTGGATATATCGGATCATTTGTTCAAGATACCGACTCTTATTCCAGAGTTCTGACAGAGGCATTAGGCAATGAAATTGATAGAGAATCAGGTGGAACTGCAATAGCATCTGCTCCAAAAGAAAATATAGAAGATGTTTTCGAACAGGGCAAGAAGCTTTATTTGGCTAAGGACTATTCTAGAGCTTCCCAGAACTTTGAAAAAGTTGTTGCTGCAAAACCGCATGATTTGCAGGCTAGATTTATGCTGGCCAACTGTGCCTATTATCTGGGCGATACCGGCAAGGCCTGTGATCTGTTAGAAAAAATACTTGTTTCAAAGCCTTCTCATATTGAATCTGGTATTCTTTTGGGGCAGATTTATTTCAGACGAAAGGATTGGCAGTCTTTAGCTGATTGTTATGTTAAACTGAAAGAATATATAGAAAGTGACGATAAGAAAAATATTATTAAGGTTTATGGGGCTTTAGGCTTAGCTTATTTTAATCTCAAGAGGTATCAGGAAGCTATTGATTCTTTGAATACAGGGTTAAAGGCTAATCCTAGAGATTTGTCTTCTTCTTATCACTTGGCATTATGCTATTACTCAGTAGGTGATACAGAACGTTCCAGACAGGTTCTTGAAGGTTTAAGAAAAACTTTGCCGCCGGATAGTCAGGTTCTGAAAAATGTTCTTGAACTATTACAGCGTATTTAACTTAGTTTTTAAGAGGTGAAAATGTCTGAATTAACTAAAATTTGGGAATTGTTAAAATCAAAAGACGTGTCTGATATCCATTTATTCCCAAACCAGCAGGTTTATTACAGAATAAATGGTGTTCTTGAAAAATTGAATATGATTGTTCAAGAAGATCAGATAAAGAAAATTATTCTTTCAACCAGCACTCCTAAGGCGCGTGAAATACTTGGGCATCAGCGTCAGGTTACTTATGCTGAAAATGTTGAAGGAATAGGCCGTTTGAGGTTTTCGGTTTTCTTTGAACGAGGGCATTTTGCTCTTTCTTTAAGGGTAATCAATAATAAGTTTATAGAATTGGAAGATTTGGGTATCAACGAAATGCAGAAAAAGTGCCTTTTTCAGCATTCCGGTCTTGTACTGGTTGGCAGCCCATCTTGTGAAGGTAAATCAACTACGATTGCTTCTATTCTGAATTATATGAATCATAATTTTGAAAAGAGCATTTATACCATTGAAAACCCTGTAGAATTCGTTTATCAAGATGATAGAGCCGCTTTTATTCAGCGCAGTATTCCAGTTGATATTGCCAATTTTTATAATGGTCTTTGTGAAGCCTATAGAGTAGACCCTGATGTTGTTGTAACAGATTCTATTGTTTACTCAGATGCTTTGAATCAGGCTTTGAATCTTTGCGAATCAGGCTGCACGGTAATTGCATCAACAGACGGTGGAGACTCTCTTCAGATTATTGAACGCCTGATCAACATGAGAGGGCCTGATGAAAGAGATAATTTCAGACAAAGAATAACAGCTCATCTGAAAATGATTATCAGTCAGAGATTGGTTCCTTTGGCAGATAACAGCGGCAGAAAAGCTATTTTTGATATTTTCATCAATACTATTCAGATGAAAGCTTTGATTAAAAATAACAATATGAGTATGTTCAGAACTATACAAGCTCAAAATGAGGCTAATGGTATGAGAACTTTCGATAATCAGCTTAAAGCTTTATTGAAGAAACGTATGATTACTCAGAAAACAGCCATGGAATTTGCTATTGATAAGGCAAATATAACTGTAGGATAAGAGGTAGAGCCATGAACGTAGAACACTTAATTGAAATGGTTTTTGAATCAGGTGGAAACGAATTGCATATGAAGATAGGTTCTAAGCCTCTTATGCGAAAGAATAACGCTTTAAAGCAAATGGATTTTCCTGCTTTGGTTGAACAGGATATGAAGGATTTGCAATCTGAACTGCTTACAGAAGATGAGATAGCAAAGTTTGAAAAAATCGGCGTTTTTGAAGCAAATCATTTTGGAAAACCTCCGTGTAATTTCAGACTTTCGTTGTTTCATTCTCAGCAGAAGCCTATAGCTTATATAAAGATTATAAACAGCAATGTTCCGACAATTAATGATATAGGTTTCCCAGAAGTTGCAGCCAATCTGTTGAGTGCAGCAAAGGGTCTGTTTATTCTTTCTGGTCCGGCTCGTTCTGGAATATCAACTTCTATGGCAGCTTTGGTGGAATATATGAACAACAAGTTCCGCCGTCGTATTCTTGTTATTGAAGACCCGATAGAATACTATTATCAGCCTAAAGAAAGCATTATCTCCCAACGTCAGTTTTCTAAAGATATTTATATGATAGAACAGGGAATTAACTTCGCTAAGCGCATGGATGTTGACACTCTTGTCATCGGCGATTTAAAGAGAGACATTCCTTTTAAGAATATAATAGAATATGTAGCTGGTGGTCATCTGGTTGTTCTTTGTATGCAGAATTTAGGCTTTACAAGCACCTTGGAAAAACTCATTTTCTCTTTCCCTGAAAGCTACAGAGAATATGTCAATGTGGTTCTTTCTGAAAACCTGTTAGGAGTCTGTTCTCAGGCTTTGATCAACAATTCTAACGGAAGAAGAGTGCCAGTTCACGAAATTCTGATACCGAACAAGAACTCTGCTGGTATTATTGCTATGGGCAAATATTCTCAGCTTAGAAACAATATTGCTACTGCAGGTGCTGGAAGCATTCTATTCGATACTGATAAAGGCCGACCAGGTTCTGTTGCTAATAAGTTGGCTCAGGGAGATTTGGAAAAATCCGCTGCCGATGCATTCCTGGAATATTACAAGAGTTCTATGTCCTAAGCTAGGTTAGAGCAAATAAAAAAAGCTTCCGTTCAGGAAGCTTTTTTTATTTGCTTATTATTATTTTTTTAAAGATTGTATTTCTTCTATTGTTAAAGGGCGGTAGCAGCCGGGCATAATCTTTGAGTCTAATAGAAGATTTCCCATAGATAAGCGTTTAAGGTAAACAACTGTTGAATCAAAATGCTCAAACATTCGCTTTATCTGGTGGTAGCGGCCTTCTTTTAAAACTACCTTATAAACAGTAGAATAGCTGAAGTTTTCTTTGTCTATTGAAGCCTTTTCTAGATTTTCTGTTATTTCATGTTTTGAGGCTTCATATATTTCTGCTGGCAGAGTAGGGGTATCGTCACCTATATCTAAGCCTGTTTTAAAGAGACCAAGCTGCTCATCATCAAGAGACTTGTCTACGTAGGCTATATAGGTTTTATCTACGTGTTTCTTGGGTGAGAGAAGATTGTGTGCAAGCATACCGTCATTGGTAATAAGAAGTAACCCTTCTGTGTCTTTATCTAAGCGGCCTACGGGAAATAAATCTCTTGTTGGTTCACCTTTTAAAAATTCTATTACAGTAGGGCTAAGGCCATCTTTGGTGGCACTGACGCAGCCTGTAGGCTTGTTCAGCATATAGTAGCGAAATTCCTGATATTTCAGTTTTTCACCATTGTAAGCTACTTGATCTGATTCAGGATTGACTTTGAAGGAGGGGTCTTTTATTGGTTTGTCGTTTACTTGAATGAGCCCGGCTTTTAATAGCTTTTTTACTTCGCTTCTGGTGCCGATTCCTATATCAGCTAGATATTTGTCTAACCTGAGCAAGAGATTCACCTGTTTTAAGCTTTAAGAAGAGAGCGGGCGAAGGTAAGACCGTCTTCATCTGTTCTGCCAAGCATTCTAGCAAGTTCTTCAACTCTGTTTTCGCCTTCGACTCTGTTTATGTTAACTTCTGTCTGATTATCTACTACTGATTTTGTAACAGTAAAATGGTGAGTACCTTCTTTGGCAATCTGATGAAGATGAGTAACTAAGAGAACCTGCTTCTGTTCCCCTAGACTTCTTAGGCTGTCTGCAACAGCTTCTGCTGTTTTACCGCCAATGCCTGTATCTATTTCGTCAAAAACCAGAGTAGGCAGTTTGTCGCTGTTTGCAAGAACTTTTTTAATAGCCAGGGCTACACGAGACAATTCACCGCCAGAGGCAATCTTTCTTAGAGGTCCGCCTGGGGCACCAGGGTTGAGTGATACATAAAACTCTATGTCTTCTGCTCCATGAGAAGAGGGTTCGATTGGTTCTAATCTAGCTTCAAAAACAGCAGAATTAAAACCAAGATGTTCCATCTCATGAGAAACACTTTTATTCAAACTCTGTGCAAGTTTAGCTCTGTCTTTTGTTACTTCGGAAACAAGGTTTTTAAACTCTTTATTTACCTGTTCAAGCTCTTTAAGAATCTTGTTTTTACTTTGGTCGGGCTCAGTAAGTTCAGATAGCTCTTTATCACAGCTTTCGCTCAACTCAAAAAGACCGGCAAAATCAGTGGAATATTTACGGCAGATTCTTTGTATTTCTGAAAGTCTGGCTTGAATTTCAAAAAGCTTTTCAGGGTCTAAGTCAGAATTTTCTGCTTTTGCTTCTATATCTGATTCTAACGATTTGAGTTCGTAATACAAATCTGTAATTCTCTTATAATAATCTTCTATTTCT
>JAFXRA010000310.1 GCA_017526725.1 Candidatus Rifleibacteriota bacterium | reverse complement strand
CAGTCCCAGATGAATTTCCATTTCAGAGACCCCAAATTGTTTGTAAAACACGTGTTTGGCATCCAAATATTGAAGAAACCGGTGCTGTATGTTTAAATCTTTTAAGAGATAATTATGGCGCAAGTGCAGTCTTCCGTCCCATACCCAACACAATATTCTCTCTTCAAGATTTAGGTATGCCCGATATTTTAAGGAAGTGGGCAGAAATGCCTAAAGGTTTGATTCTTGTTACAGGACCAACCGGCAGTGGAAAAAGTACAACACTAGCCGCTATGATTGACCATATAAACAAAACAAGAGAATGTCATATATTGACAATAGAAGACCCGATTGAATTTGTACACAAAAGTAAGTCTTCATTAGTTAATCAACGCGAAGTCAATGTACACACCTCAAGTTTTGCAAGAGCTCTCAAAGCAGCATTACGTGAAGACCCAGATGTTGTTCTGGTTGGCGAAATGCGTGACCTAGAAACTATTTCTATGGCAGTAGAAACAGCAAATACAGGGCACTTGGTATTAGCTACTCTACACACTTCCACAGCCATGAGTACGGTAAACAGAATTGTAGACCAGTATCCAGCTGAATCTCAAGAACAAATTAGAACAGCCTTAGCTGATAATTTAATAGGTGTATGCTGCCAGACACTTTGTAAAAAAATTGGAGGCGGCAGAGTTGCAGCTCTTGAAATATTGGCTATGGATTATGGTATGAGCAATATGATAAGAGAAGGTAAAACCCATATGCTTGCAAGTGCCATGATAACAGGCCAAGCAAAAGGTAATAGAATATTGAATGATGATTTAGTCAGACTTATTAAATGTGGTAAAATCACTAAAGAAGAAGCTAAATCCCACTCTGTTGATCAAGCTGATTTAGCTAGAAAAATTTCTATTTAATCTGTTATAAAAAGGGGCTGATTTTAATTCAGCCCCTTTTTTATTTTTACAATTATTTTTCTTCCTGAGTAATAACATTCTGCCAATCGTTAGGCGGAGGAACAAGAAGAAAACCTTTAATTTTTGAATAGAGAATCTTAGCAGGTAAATCATTTTCATGATCTCTAAGATAAACACCGAGAATTTTTTCTGCAGATTGAAAATCTCTTTCACTTAAAAGTTTATCTGCAGATTCATAAGCTTCCTTTGCTTTCATGGCTTCTTCTATTTCACCTGCAGAATCTGTGATTTTATCTGACAATAATTCATAAACGTTGGTAAACACACTCTTACCTATAGCTTTTAAACAAGCAACTTTTCTTGAGATAACTGATTTTTGAGCTAATAGAGCAGTTTCTTCACTCACTAGAATAGATGAACTGAAAATCTTATTTGCTGCTTCAAGTCTGGCTGCTAAATTAACATTATCACCAATAACAGTATAATCAAATCTCATAGTAGAACCCATGTTTCCCACAACTACAATACCAGTATTGATACCTATTCTGACACGCATTTGCGGTTTGCCTTCACGGTGCCATTTTCCTCTAAGCTGATTAAGAACTTTCTGGTTTTTCAAAGCACATCGACAAGCTCTAGTAGCGTGGTCACTCTGATCAACAGGTGCACCAAAAACAGCCATTATTGCATCGCCTTCATATTTATCAAGCAAACCATTAAATTCAAAAATGATGTCAGTCATAGCTGTTAAATATTCATTCAATAAACTGACTACATCTAAGGGGGACATACCTTCAGCTAAAGTTGTAAAACCTTCTATATCAGAGAAGAATATAGTAAGATTTCTTTCTTCTCCATGAAGATTGAGCTTTTTGGGGTCTTTTAATATTTCATTAACAACTGAAGCTGTTACATAATGCTGGAAAGCATGCTTTATATGTCTCTTTTCGGCATATTCCACATAATATCTTCTTCCAATCATAAAAATAAAAGCTAAGGTTGCAGCAGACATTGGAGATACAATTTCAAACTGTATATTGTAATGCATTAATAGAACAAATGAAACAATAATCAATGCCAAGTTCAATATAAATGTAAGAACTAATGATATAGTGGGAGAAGCAAAAGTAAATACAAAATAGAGTAAAATAAGTATTACTAAGGTCAATATAATTGTTATTGTTTTATTATTAGGAGTTAAATAACTTTTATCAAAGAGATTATTTAAAACTAATGTATTTAAAAATGGAGAAAACTGGTTACCATTTGTAGGAGTATAAAGAAAATCTTGAGATAATGAGTTTCCTGAACCAATAATAACTAGCTTATTTTCAATTTCAGAAGCAGGAATTAAATTATTATATAATTTAAGGAAAGAAAACACTCTGACTCTTCTTAAAGGTCTGTCGTAGTTTAGAAGTAAAAATTCTGAATTAATTAATTTTACAAGTTTTTCATTTCTAACTGTTAAATAACCATCTTCAAATGTAATATCATTCTTATTATATCCTTTAAATTTAGCCCATAACTGTGTTTGAAAAGATAGTCTTCTTTCACGACCTCTACTTGATTCAAAATCTATATAAAGAGATACGCTTCTTATAGCTTCATCTATGTAATTTTTGAAATAACTGGGAGCAGAACGAGAATTTAATGAGGCAAATGCAGGGGTAAATCTATTGTCATCACCTCGAAATGCTTTAATAACAATTTTATCATTATATTTATTTATAGCATCTACTAATTCATCATCCTGCTTAGATGTTTCTGAAGTTGAGTTAGTAAAAAGCAAATCTAATCCGACTACTTTTGGATTCAATTCATATAAATTATTCAGCGCCTTGGCATAAAGACTTCTATTTCCTTCAAATAATCCGCTTATCCCTAAAATTGCGGAATCATCTATCATTATTAAAACGATATCGTAATTTGTACTTTTCGAAGGAAAAATATAATTTAAAACAGGATTTTTGTCTTCCATCCTGCTGATGCCAACTCTGAGTCTCTGCCAAAAATCCTGTATCCAAAAATCAAAATATGAACATAAATTAGAATATACTAAAAGTACAAAAAACAAGCCAACAAATACAAGAATTGAAATAACATCTGTTTTTCCCTGCTTATTGTTGGCTCGAATTTTATACATTTAATTTATAGAACAAAAACCTTCATGTTGTTTAAATAACGTTATAGATTGCAAACAGAATTAACTCCAGGACCGTTTCCACCACCTGAGGTAGTACTACCTGAATTTACAGTATTTACTGTTGAAGTTGATGAAGTATTAGTACCTGTATCAACACCGGTGTCTGAAGCAGTTTCGCCAGAACCACCAGAAGATGCTTGTTCTGCTTCTTTTTGTTCATCTTCTATTTCTTGTTCAGTTTTAGCTATTTTTTTCTTAGGCAAATTCTGTTTTACAACAACACAAACTTCGTCTGGATTACCGCCGTTTTCTACAACTTTCTTTACTTGTTCTCTCTGAGAACCGCTTTTTACAGCACCCCATCTAACTTGTTGTTTAGATGGTCTACCTTTATTGAAATTACCAGCTGGATCGTTTTCTTTATTTTCATCTGAAGGATCATAGAGTTCAGATTCTCTTAGAAGTTCAAGATACTGAGCATAAGCTTCACGATATAATCTTATATATTTTGGAAGATTAGCTCTAACTTCTTTATTAGGAGATTGTTTAGCTTTTTGGTAAGCTTCATATGTTAAAACATATTTCATTAATGCTTTTTCTAGTTCATAGGAAGAAACTTCATTAGCCATGACAGGAGCTACAGAAACTGAGGCTGAAGCCAAAAGAATTAAAGCTGCAGTTCTAATTAACTTTTTCATAAGATTTCTCCTTTTATTGTACTTTAATTTTAACCTTTATTTTGATATTTAACAAGTGGTAATCGAATATTTATCAATATTTAATGTAGAAAATTTACAGTCTATTTATTTTAAACCCATTTCTTTAAGTCTTTTTTCTCCCTTGGCTCGTTCAATATCTGCTGTAGTATTTCCAGTTGATTTAGTCGAAGATGAAGATGAAGATGTAGATGAAGTATTATTTTTAGGAAATCCTCGGTCATCATAGTGAGTTGCTCCAGTAGAACTAGTAGATGTTGAACCAGTTGATTTACTGCTAGAAGAACCGGATGAAGTTGTTTTTGAACCAGAAGACGAATTATTATTCTTTTTAGTAGATGTAGACCCACCAGTTTTTTTAGAAGCATAAGTATTATAACCAGCTCCAACTTTATCGGGCTGTGGAGTATCATCACCATAAATTTTATCGTTTGTAGCATTTTCTACTACAGTATCCCATACTTCTTTAATTTCTGAGGGCAAAAAATTAGTTAGAGAATTCATTGTATTTTTGAATTCTGTTTCATCGCAGCTCAATTCATATTTCTTTACATCAAGAGCTCTTAACTGGTCTGCACCACGAAAGTTTTTCAATGCATAAACATCTTTTGCAAGACTTAATTCTCTATGTTCAGGAGTTGCCCAATAATCATGAGTTATGACTAAAACAGGTTTGTTTTTGTCTTCTTCCTGAAATTGTTCTGCGTCAGCAAGAATAATTGAACTGTTTCTGCCTTCTTTTGCTTTGCTTAGCAATAAATAAATATCCTGTTTAAAGAAACCTGTTCCTGTCGGCGTCATATTTAAATCGTATCTATCTTTTCCAGAAATTTCAGCTGGAAAATAATTATAACCTCTTTCATATCCACTTTTTAATCTGGAATAACCCATATTAATACCAGACAAGGAGATTTGTTCGACATTTAAAACACTATTATAATGTGTAGCCTGTTCTTTTTGGGTTTTGCTTAAATTAAGCAATAACATAGTAACAGGAACAGCAACCATAACAAGACCTGCTACTAGAAGCAATGCAACACCTTTTCTATTTGTTCTTCTCATAGTTTTAATCTCCTTTGTAAAGCATAAGGATTATTCATTCATAAGATAAACAGAGTCTATCTGAACAGCAGGACCAGATTCCATATAAATACCAACAAGATTATTCAATTCATTTCTATTAGTAAATATAACACAGTCAATATCTTTTCCAATAACTTTCGATTCATTAGGAGGAGAACCAGGAGTAGGGATATAAATTACATCTCTGCAAATCACCTTTTTATCTTCCTTATAATAATATGATACTATATCGCCGTCAAAATTTCTGAAAACCAGCTTTGAATCACTCACCAGGTTCTTTAATGTTTCAGAAGTCACTGTTGTACGTCTTGGATAAAGAATTGTTCTGGCAGTTCTAAGGTCTTTATGCATTTCCCAAAGGATAGTACGAATAATATTATCTCTGTCGCTTAATTCAGTCACACGTTTCTGATATTGCGTATTTAACGTGAACCAATGAGCGACCATTGTACCCACAACACTTAATATAGCTACAGCAATTGTAACTTCAATTAATGTAAAGGCTTTTCTTTTATTATCTCGGGACAATAAATGCATGTGTTTCATAAATCTTATCAACGCCAAACTCTTTCCATGTTACGTACACGGTAACGGTTTTCATAATATCATCATCAATATCTTTACTTTGAACAAGTCCGACTGAAATTGAATACCTGAATTCATATCTAGCTAATCTCTGGTATAGCTTTGGACAATTTTTCATACTCATAGTAACTTTGCCTTTTTTTAAATCACCACAAGTATCTTTTAAATCGAATAAAGTCTGAAAATAAGTGTTTTTCTCAGAACTGTCACACATAGAAACACCTGGAACATCAATAGCCTTTATTTCTTGCATTTCCATTGTCATCATACCTTGAATAATATAACGAGCAATGCCGGCAGCAAGTCCTAGATTACTGCTTTTTTCCATCAATCTGGATGAAGTAGAGAACATCGCAGTTGTTGGGAGTAGAATTATTACTCCAACAGCTAAGGCAATCAATACTTCAGTTAAGGTTACTGCTTTTTTCTTCATCTATTTATAATACGGACTTGTTTATCCTTTAGTTTTTGTTTTTTGCACAGGTTGTTGAGTCATCGAAGAGGCATTTAAGATAAGCATCTTTTCAGGAAATTTTTCCTGTAAAACAGATAAAAAATCCATAGCCTCATCTTGCTGACCAATACTGGCCATAAAGTTGGCATATTCCATACCAACATCTAAAGAACCAAAATTTCTATATTCTGCTCTATAGTAATTTTTAGCATTATTGAAATCTTTCTCACCGCTGGCAGTTCTTGCCAAGTAAAGATTTACGTTTTTCATCTTTGAATCAGCCGCTAACACTTCTTTTAAAAGTTTTTTTGCAACAAAATAATTTCCTTGCAATAATTCTGCATAACCCCATCTTAATTTAGCAATATTGTGATTAGGTTCTGTTCTTAAAGCGCTTGAGAAAAACTTTGTAGCTTCCTCATAATGATTCCTGGATAGATATAACTCTCCCATACGATAGTCAACATCAGCTTCTATATATTGAGGGGTGATTTTTTGATTTGTAACAGCATCTACCCAGTATTCCGGAATCTTGCCTTCCATTGGCGGAGCCATAACCGTCATTTCACCCGAATCATCACCGCTGCTGAACAACCAGAAAAGTAAATATATGATAATTATAAGTATTAAAACTCCGACAATAATTACAGGTGTTTGCTTTATTGGATTATCAGATGAAGAAGAAGAGTTAATTCCTAACTCTTCCATTTTAGATTTTATTTTATTTATAAAAGCATTATCTGTGGCATTAGAAGGAATTGTAAGTGTTGTATTGCTAACAGTATCCTTAACTTTTTCAAATAAATCTTTAGTTTTATTGATAAAATTATTGCCTGTATTCTGGCTACTATCAACAGTTGGCTCTTGAGAAACTTTATTGTTATTATCGTTTACAGAAGAAGAATTAACTGGTTGTGGATTTGGACTACTGGGCTGTATAGTTTTATTCTGCTGAAGAGGCTTAGCAGGTTGATTAGGTTTACTAATACCTGCCTGAACAGGAATATTTGTATTTCCTTTAGGAGGAAACCCCGGCTGAGGATTAGAATTATTTGAAGAGTTACCTGTCAGCTTAAATTTAAACTCTTGTTTTGGCGGCTGGGCATTAGTTCTAGGTGGAACTGCAGCAGGACGAGGCTGAGGAGTAGGAGCACTTATCGGTTGAGGTGCTTGAATTTCTGGTAAAACTGGCTCTGTCAAATTAGAAGATTTTAAAACATTCAAAAACTGAGCAAAGACTTCTTTTTTATTAGTATTATATATATTTTCAAGATTTACAATAAGAGTATCACGCTGTTCAGCCAATACCAAAATACTTAAATTAACTAAGTCTTCCTGAGTCCATTCTCTTGAAGATAAGAAAAATTCAAAAGAATCATAATTAACCTTTAAACCCAGTTTTGCAGATGTATAAGCAGCAACAGATCCAATATCTCCTTTTTCATAAAGGAAGGGTAGTAAGTAACTGTTTAATTCAACCCTGTTAATAGAAGATAAAACAGAAAAGAGATCTTTATTGGGAATCCTTGAAAGAATCTTTCTGAACAACATAGAAAAACAACCGTTTTTCTGAGTTCCATCATTTCCACAAGATAATAGGAATAACAAGGCATATTTGGGGTCAAAATTCTGAGAAAGCTGAACCATATAGGGAGCTAACTGTACAGAAACGGAAGATAATTCATTCCAAGTTCTGCGAAGTCTTAATTCACCAGTCTCAGAAAGAATTCGCTCGCTTAAAAAAACGAATTGTTGTATTTTCTGTTGCATATATTATTATTGTACCCTTTTTTGAAGAAAATAACAATCTCTATTTAATAAGTTTTGTGAGTTCTAATGAAAGTAATTTTACAGCTTCGTCTTTATTAGAGATTTCTTCAGCATATTGAGCCTCTTCCAGAGTATCAATAAGTTTTTTTATAATTGGTCCTGGCTTAAGATTAAAAAGACTCATTATTTCATTTCCATTCAACAGAGGTTTGATTTTAGTCTTTTGAGACTGATGGTAAAAATCATCCATAATCTGATAGATTCCGGCAGCAAAAGTAATCAAATAGTCATCAGAAACTTTTTTGCCAAGAGCTGAATATCTGTCAGCAAGACAGACAAGGCAAATACCAAGAGCATCACGACCGCATTCATTATAAAATCTATAAAGTCTTTTATCGCTAATTCCTTGTTGAAGAATAAGGCCGGGGCGCATATGATTCTTAACCAGATTCTGCAGAAAAGTTAGTTCTTTAGAAGACAACCTTAATCTTTCACAAATATCTTTCATCATTCTAGCCCCTTCGACCTCGTGACGATGAAAGATCACTTTTCCTGTTTCAGAGTTAATAGCCTTGCAAGGAACTTTTCCAATATCATGTAAAAGGCAGCCAAATTTTAAAATCTGCAGATAAGTTCTAGAACCGCTGATAGTTTCATTTAAATAGCAGATTAATTCATTCCACCATGGATAAGGAGTCGGAATGTTCAATAGCGTTTCAAGTTTTTCCAAAGAAAGAAGACTATGGTCGAAAACATCCAAGTGATGCCATTCATTTTGAGAAACACCGTGACTAACAGAAAGTTCAGGAAGAATTATATCAAAAATCTTTAACTCATCCAGAAGACTAATCCATTTATAACTATCTTGAATTGTAAAAATCTTGAATAATTCATCTCTAATTCGTTCGCCAGAAACAGATAAAAGCAAATCTTTACTTTCTTGAATTAGTTTTATTAAATCCTCAGAAAGAGATGTATTATATAAGGCGCCAAACCTGAAAGCACGCATTATTCTCAGTGGGTCATCTTTAAATAGGTTAGAGGAACAAGGTTCTAAAACTCTGTCTTTTAAAGCTTTTTTACCATCTAAAGGGTCATAGAGTTTTATTTTATTATTTTTTATGATTTTAAGTCCATCATCGAATAAAGGTGCTGAAATTGCATTAAAAGTAAAATCTCTAGATTTTAAGTCTTCATCAATATTGGCTGCTCTAAATTCAGACAAATCAAAAGTATAGCTTTTGCCATTTTCCAAAGTTCTTACAATTCTAATTATGTGTCGTTCTTCGTCTAAAATAACAACACCTGAATTGGTTGAACGAGCATATTCTCTAGCAGATTTAAAAGGATTAAAACTTAAAGCTAAGTCAATATCAAAACATTCTTTTTTTCCATTTAGCAAATCACGAATAAAACCACCGACTAACCAGACCTGGTGTTCAGTAGAAGGTCTAAAAAAAAGCAGTATTTCCTGTATTAAACTTGATTCAATAGGTGGAATGTCTATTATCATATGATTGGTGGTGGGAGATATTAGTTTTTATTATTTTTACTAGTTATTGTAGTTATTGTTATTCATTAGGTAATGATTGGTGTGGTTGCTTAGAGCCTTTCGGCTCTGTGGAAAGTGGTACAGTTGCTTTGCAACTTGTGGGACAGCAACTATCGTTGCCTGTGGGAAATGAATAACCAAAAGTTCTATTTGTTCTAATTGTTCGAGTAGTTCAAATTGTTAAAACTAGAGTTAGTAACCTAAACCAATTCGAACTTTTATAACATTTCCAACTCTTCTAACTATTCTAACAATTTCCACATATTGCAACAGCAATCGTCCCTACGACGAAGTGTCCAACAGCGAAGCGTATCACTTTTCAATTTTATTGTATTGTGTCTACATCTATGGTCTTATATCTCCATTTTTGATCTTATTTCTTACCACTCACTTATAGAATGGGAACTTTTGGCAAAGTTCAACAACTTCTTTTTTAATTGAAGCAAGATGTTGTTCATCTTCTGGAGCTGTTAAAGCTCTGTCTATAAAGTCAGCGATTTTAACCATTTCAGCGGTTCCCATACCACGGGTAGTAACAGCTGGAGTCCCTAATCTAAGACCTGATGTTACAAATGGTGATTCAGGGTCATTAGGAATAGTATTCTTGTTGGCAGTAATACCGGCTTTATCCAAAGCTTTTTCAGCAACTTTTCCAGTAACCTTTTTGTTTCTGACATCAACAAGCATCAGATGGTTATCTGTTCCGCCGGTAATAAGTCTGAAACCACGTTCTGTTAAAGCTTTAGCCAAGGCTTGGGCATTGTCTAAAATATTTTTCTGATAAACTTTAAAAGATGGGTCTAATGCTTCTTTGAAAGCTACAGCTTTAGCTGCAATAACATGCATTAAGGGGCCGCCCTGCAATCCTGGGAAAATGGTCTTATCTAGTGCCTTAGCCCATTTTTCTTTGCACATAATCATGCCACCGCGAGGACCTCTAAGAGTCTTGTGGGTTGTAGTAGTTACAAAATCTGCATATGGAACAGGAGAGGGGTGTAAGCCTGTTGCAACAAGACCGGCGATATGAGCAATATCAACCATCATTACAGCACCTACTTCATCGCAGATTTCCTTAATTTTTTCGAAATCAATAATTCTTGGATAAGCAGAAGCACCAGAAATAATCATCTTAGGTTTATGTTCAAGTGCAAGCTTTCTTATTTCGTCGTAGTCGATACGTTCAGTATCTTCTCTTAAACCATAAGGAACTACTTTATAGAGAAGGCCAGAAAAATTAACAGGACTGCCGTGTGACAAATGGCCGCCATTCTGCAAATTCATCCCAAGATAAGTTTCGCCTGGTTTCATTACAGTTTGGTAAACAGCCATATTAGCCTGAGAACCTGAATGAGGCTGAACATTAACGTGTTCACAACCAAAAAGCTGTTTAACTCTTTCTCTTGCCAAGTTTTCAGCTTTATCAACGACTTCGCAGCCGCCATAATAACGCTTGCCAGGGTAACCTTCTGCATATTTATTGGTCATAACCGAACCAAGAGCTTCTAGAACTGCTTCAGAAACAAAATTTTCAGAAGCGATAAGTTCAATCTGATTCATCTGACGTTCTTTTTCTTCATTAATAATAGCTTTAATTTCAGGGTCTATCTCACTTAAACGATACATTTTTGTCTCCTTATTAAATTATCTTCTATAGAAGGGAGTTTCTATAACAGTGGCGGAAAAATACTTCCCTTTTATTTCTATATCAAACATTGCACCAATTTCTTTAAAAGATATCGGGACATAAGCCAAACCTATAGTTTTCTTTAAGGTTGGTGAAATAACACAGGATGTAACTCTGCCAATTCTTTTATTTTGAAAAGCAACCGGGGTACCATGTTTTGGAAGTGGCCCCTTAGGCATTTCAAAACCAACAAGAGTTCGGTTTGTTCCACGCTCTTTCTGCTTTTTTAATACATCATAACCAATAAAGCGTCCTTTATTAAGACAGACAGTCCAATTCATGTTTGCTTCTATTGGAGTTGTTGTATCATCAATATCCATACCATAAGAGACTAGACGATTTTCTAATCTAAGACTGTCTTTTGCTCCAAGACCTATAGGTTTTAGCTCAACTTCTTTTCCTGCTTCTAACAATGCATTCCAAAGTTTAACAACTTCAGAAGACTCACAATAGATTTCGAAGCCATCTTCTCCCGTAAAGCCACTTCTGCTAATTATACAGTCTATACCAGCAACAATACCTGTTGTAAACCAATAATACTGAATTGAATTCAGTCTCTGTCTTGTAATCTTCTGAAGAACAGCTTCAGCATTAGGCCCTTGAATAGAAAGCAAACCTGTTTCATCAGACTGATTTGACAATTCTACATCACCATTCAACTGGTTCTTTATCCATTCAATGTCTTTATCAATATTTTTGGCATTAACGAGAAGCATGAAGGTTTTGGGTTCCCACCGATAAACAAGAACATCATCTACTATGGTTCCATCTTCTCTACACATGGGCGTATAGGCGATCTGTCTATCACAAAGTAGTTCTATATCCTGAGTGCAAAGATTTTGAATATTTGGCAAAGCATCTTTGCCTGTTATCCATAATTCACCCATATGGCAAAGGTCAAATATACCAACATTATTTCTTACAAGATTGTGTTCATCTACAATTGAGGTATACTGTCCGGGCATATACCATTCTTCAGAATCAACCATCATGGCGTCTAATGATTCATGAATTGCTCGTAACGGCGTTTCTTTCATTAATTTCTCCTATTATAAGGAATAAGCTTACGATAATTACTGCTGTTAGTAAGTCTGAAAGTTATTTATTATTAAGGAAATAATCCATTGCTGCTTTCACACCAACGCCTACTTCTTTAATAGCACCTTTTTCTTTTAGCATCATTTCTAAGATTCCCACTGTAGAAATGATATCTCTTTCAGCTATATTGCCTATGGTTGTTACACGAAGAATTGAATTAGCAAACTGTTCCTGACCGCCGGCAATTCTAATACCGTAACGTTCTACCATTTCTTTAATGATTTCTTTTGGGTTAATACCTTCCGGAACATAGAAAACTGTCAATACAGTAGACAAAGCTTTTTCTTCTGTAAATATCTTTATATTCAAAGCTTTAAGAGCAGCTCTGAAACCTTCAGCAAGTCTATGGTAATGTGCGATACATTTATCTAAGCCGATTTTGTCAATTTTCCTTAAAGCTGCCAATAATGAATACATTACGTTAATGGCTGGTGTCCAGGGATAAGCAGGAACAGCCAAATCCTGATTCTTCTTGTAAACTTTAAGATCAAAATACAGACCGTGAACTATTACAGTCTGAGCTTTTTCCCAGGCACGGTCTGAAAGAGCAACCATACCAACCCCTGGAGGTGCTAAGAAACCTTTTTGAGAAGCAGTTACTGTTGCATCAACATGCCATTTATCATGGTCATAGGGTAGGGCGCCTAAGCCACTAACACCGTCTACTACAAGAAATACATTTTTATCTTTCAGGAAATTGCCAATAGCTTCTATATCATTGCAAATACCTGTTGAAGTTTCGTTAAAAGTAACTGTCACACCTGTTATTTCAGGGTGTTCTTTCAGAGCTTG
>JAFXRA010000309.1 GCA_017526725.1 Candidatus Rifleibacteriota bacterium | reverse complement strand
TCGGTTCCATAGTCGAATGCATGGTTGTTTGCAAGGGCCGCAACGGTCAGGTTGTTTGCCTTTGCAAGGGGAACATAGTCCGGAGAGCACTTGAGCGGAACATCTCCCTTGACTGCATTTTCGGATGTTGTCGCCGCATTTTCAAAGTTGATTAAAAGCAAATCAACATTTGAAGTGACATTGCTTACACCTGCAAACGGAGAATATCCGAAACTTAAAGCGGCAGGCATGTTACGTGCAAACATGACATCGCCTGTTACAGCTATTGAAACATTCTCCTTCGGTGATTCGAACAATGATGGTGAACCACCATCATGTGAACCAAATAGGCCTCCTCCGAATATTGCAAGCCATGCAACCAGCATTATGATAATTGCAAAGACAGGCAACAAAAGTTTAGTTCTCATAAATTTAATCCTCTACTGCAATTGCGTCCTCATCATCTGAGAACAGCTGATTTAACATCCATTCAGCATCATATTCCTTGATATCGTCATATCCCTGACCGACACCCAGAAACATGATTGGTTTTTTAATTACATAACCGATTGAAAGAGAAGCTCCTCCCTTACTATCTGCATCGGCTTTGGTTAAGATTACACCGTCAATATCAATGGCTTCGTTGAATTTTTTAGCCTGTTCGGTTGCATCATTACCTGTTAAAGCGTCACCTACAAATATTACCAAATCAGGATTGGAGACTCTTTTAATCTTTTTCATTTCATCCATAAGGTTGGTATTGGTCTGCATTCTTCCTGCAGTATCAATCAATACCAATTCTTTTCCCTGAGCTTTTGCATGTTCAACGGCATCGTATGCAACAGCTGCAGGATCTGATCCTTTTTGGTGCTTGATGATTTTTACACCAACATTATCAGCATGATAAGTAACTTGCTCAATAGCTCCGGCTCTGAAAGTATCTGAAGCTGCAATTACCGGAGTGTAACCTTTTTTAAGATAATAATTAGCTAATTTTCCAATAGTTGTGGTTTTTCCAGTACCATTAATTCCAACAAACATCACAACCAAAGGTTCTCCCTGAGCTTTTTTCTCTTCAATCATTTCTGTCATGGATTTGCCCGGAATATCAATAATTTCAGCAACTGTATCCCTAAGTGCATTGTAGGTCAATTCTGTAATATCATTACTTCTTTTGATTTTTTTACCAACCAAATTGTTTTTGACACCATCTACAACTTCAGTTGCAACTTCCATTGCCACATCGCCCTGTAAAAGTTCCATTTCAAGTTCGAATAGAATATCATCCACATGTTTTTCCTGAATGGTCTTTTCACGGACAAATGAGAAAATTCCTCCGGTAGCTTCACCATCTGCAGAAACATCATCTTTATCCTTTTTATTTCTGCTCCAGAAGTGAGATTTCTTTTCTTCTTCAGCCTCATCATCTGAATCCTCTTCCACTTCATCATCAGATGACTCATCTTCCTTATCATTACTTCTACTCCAAAAGTGAGACTTCTTCTCTTCCTTAACTTCCTCAGCAGGAGCCTCATCAACATCATCCTCAGATTCATCCTCAACGGACTCATCTTCCTTATCCTTACTTCTGCTCCAGAAGCGAGATTTTTTCTCTTCCTTAACTTCTTCAGTTGAAACCTCTTCAGCAGGAGTTTCTTCAGCGGTTTCTTCCACAGGAGCTTCTTCTACTTCTTCTTCAGCTTCCGGAAGTAAATTGGATTCATCCTCTTCTTCTTTTTCTTCCCGTTTTTTCCTACCGAATGAGAAAAATGAGAATCTGGTACCTTTTTCTTCTTTAAGGTTATCCTCTTTTTCTGCTTCTTCGATAAGCTCTTCTTCTAACTTTTCACTAGTACGTGAAAATTTCTTTTTTAATGATTCAAACAAAATTAACCCAACCTTTTAGTTTAGTTAAAAATTTAATTATTTATATTTATATTTTTCATAGTATTTAAAAAAGAAGTTAAAAAATAGACATTAATAAGCTTATTATAAAAATTAAAAAAATAAGAAAAAGAAAAAATTGTAAGATAAATTATCTCATTTGGGTCATGTTGCCTTGAGCTGCAGCGGCAATTTGCTCAGCTTGTGCTTGAAGAGAACCAACAATATCAGTGCATTGTTGTAAGTTAGCTAACATTTTATCTAAACTATCTTTTAAATCCTCTTTTTGGCCTGCGAGTATTTCACGAGCGCCATCTGCATCTTTTTTAACAGCATAACCTGAACCGATACTTACAATAATTTCATCAGTACTTTTAAGTTCTCCTTTAATGAAAGAACCAGCGCCTACAGGCACAAATGCTTCAATGGATTCTTTACCTTCAATATCTTCTAAAGTATTGAATAATGAATCTACTTCAGCAATAGAAGCTTGAATCATTTCAATTTGCTGCTGAATTAAATCAGCTTGTTGTCTGTATGCATTAATTTCATTAAGAAGACTGTTTAATCTTTGCTGATCTTCCATAGTAACACCTGCGTGTCTATAAAATTTCTTTTACAATTGGATCTTGAACATCTTCAGGAGCAATTTCATCAATGGATTCGATAGAAATTTGATTCCTGTTAATACCGTGTTTACTTCCGAAACGAGAGTAAATTTTTTCAGTTACATCATCTTCGCAAGTAGCTTTGAATTCTTTAGTAAAATTATGATATTCATCGCCCATTACAAAAGTACCTTTAACTCTGTAAATTTTTGTTATCATATAAAATCCCTCATGATATATTAATTAAAAATTATCATCTAAAAAGCCTAATGCTTCTTCAACTCTAGCCATTTCAGGACCAGTACTACCTTTAGCTACAATTGCACCATTGGAATTAGCAATGGAGCATGCTCCAACCAAAGGAATACCTTTACCAACAGTACCAATATCTCCTTCAACACCAAATACTTTACGAGCTAAGTTAATTTCACTAGAAGTTGCGTCTTTAGAAATTAAAAATCCTTTATTGGTTACTTTAATCAGGGAACCTACAATGTCGCTTCCGCTAATAGCTTGAGCTTCAACATCGACATTTAAGGCATTTTCAATAACATTTATAGCATCTTCTGACAAGAACGGACTTACGATAGCACCGGTATCGTTACAAGCAACAATATTTCCAACAGCAGTATATTGTGAAGGAAGGGATGCAACGTTTAATCCTAATTCTTCAAATTGTTTAACTTCTCTATCTAAAACGTGTGGGGAAACAATGATACCATCTGAATTAGCTACAGCTAAAGATCCTATGAGATTACTACCAGCAATAGAAGACTTGACAACTTCGACTTCTAAAGTTTCCTTAATAATATCTGCTTTTTCATCAATGAGATTATAAGGAACAATAGCCACATCATCAGTTGCAAGGATAAATACTCCTATATTTGGATTTCCTACAATATCAACTCTTCTCAACATATTGTTACCTCACATTAATCAAATATATGGCGAAGATACTTAGCCTATTCTGCTAAAGTAGCTTTTACAACACCATCATCATCATTAACTGCTTTTACAGTAATTTTAGAAGGTATTTTTTGAATACCTCTTTCCCAAATTGCATGATTGATAGACTCATCAAGTTTAACTTCTTCTGCTTTCATATGTTTAGTCAAGAAGTTTTGTACTTCCCTAATAGCTCTAGGAGCTCTGATGGTCCTTTTGACATTTTTTACATTTCTAAGTGGAATTGTGTAAACTCTTTCCATTTTAACCCCTCTTATAATTTAAGACTGTTTCTTCTCCAATGTCTAGGTTTTGGTCTGTATCTAAGTTTACGGTTAGTTTTAGCATAAGCCCAGATTGGAATCCTTCTGTTTTGTTTTTTTGCTTTTGCCATTCTTAATTTTTTAGCTAATGGTTTATTTCTACTCATTTTCTCACCT
>JAFXRA010000308.1 GCA_017526725.1 Candidatus Rifleibacteriota bacterium | reverse complement strand
TGTATAATTCAATAAAGCAGTAACAATTCCGCTTAAAAATTCAAAGACTGCTTTTCCTGGACCTGTTTTAAGTATTAGAAAAGCAAAAATAACTTGTATTACAACACCAGCGCCAACAAGTTTCCAATCAACCTTTTTCTTATTTTCAGAAAAAGCAAAAGCTATTCCTATTAGAACTGCAATACAAAAAATAGGTAATATTCTTTCCATTACTAAAATTATCTCCGTTCTCGAATTTTGCTAAATAATACCGTACAAAGTTAATTAAGACAAATAAAATGTCAAATCATTGCTCGAATTATTTTTAATAATAAAGTTTGATATCGTACGGTTATATATTTTAAAATATCATCTAGATAAAGCAGTTTTAAAAGTTGATCAGCGTTATCTGGTAATACTAGTTTTGCAAAGGAGCAGACAGAACACAAGAAAATAATAGTTCCGAAGAAATAAACCTGTATCCATTCCCAGGTATCAAATCTTCTGCCTGTTAGTCCGGCAAGTTTCCAAATGTGAGCAACATACGCAACGCAGAGTAAAATAATACTCAGCATTGTTATTATTTCTGCATTGTCTGTGTTTGCTACTATTCCGTAGAGTTCTACCATACTGTTTGAATAATACTCTTTAAATTCAATTATAATTTAAAATTTTAATACAAACTTGCAAGCTAATAATATACAAAATCATTTTAGCTGTTAATAGGCTCTGAGTCAAGAATTAAAAAAACGCCTGGTTAAAAGCCAGGCGTTTAAAATTATTTCTTTATTCTTTCTTATCTAAGCTTAATTTGATAAGTCTTATCAAGTTTAGCAACCATCTTGTCTACTAATGGCTGAATTTCATTATCGGTCAAAGTCTTCTTCGGGTCTCTGAAGCTTAGAGAGTAAGCAAGAGAACGATGACCTTCTTCTATGCCTTTCCCTTGATAAACGTCAAACAGATGACAATCTTCAAGCAATGCACCGCCTTCGGCGACAAGAATCTTTTGTATGTCTCTATGAGCAACTGTTACTGGAGCTAACAAAGCCAAATCTCTTCTTATTGCAGGAATTTCTGGAATTGGTTTCATTCTTGGAGCAGTTTCTATTGCTTCAGAAAGCTTATCTAAGTCAATTTCTGCAATGAATATAGTCTTGGGAAGCTTTTTGTTATCAAGCAGATTTGGATGAATCTGACCAAAAGAACCTATCGGAGCTTTACCAAGCAGAATATCCATCTGAATAGTTGGGTGGAATACTGAATTAGAACCAGGAGCAAATCTGACTTTTGCTTTGCAGATATCAGCAATGGTCTGGACTAAGCCTTTTACTGTGAATAAATCAAATTCTTTTTTGCTATCATGCCAATCTAATGGGTTCTGAGAACCGCAGAAACCTATGCTAAGTCTTGTGTGTTCTTCACTCAACCCAGCAGCAGAAGCGTGGAAAACTTTTCCTATTTCGAAGAATTTCAGATTGTATTCATCGTTAAGAACATTTCTTCTTATTGCGTCGAACATATTCCATTTAAGGCTTGTTCTCATTGCTTTCATTTCTTCAGAAAGAGCGTTTTTAAGAATCAAAGGCTTCTTTTCATGGAAACAATTGTTGAGATTAGCCGGAATAAAGCTATAAGTAATCAGTTCGCTGAAACCATTGGAAACCATATGGTCTTTAAGACGTTTTTCAAGTTTCTGAAGTGGTGTAGGAAGCTGCAAATTAGAAGCAACAGCCGGTAATGTTTCAGGAATATTGTTGTAACCGTAAAGTCTGGCAACTTCTTCAATAAGGTCTACTTCCTGAGTTATATCATGTCTGTAAGGCGGAACGCTTACAATAACATCTTCGCCTTCGCGTCTGGTTTCAAATTTGAAGCGAAGCAGATAGGTTTCTATCTGAGCTGTTGTCAGGTTGATTCCTACAAGCTTATTCAAACGTTTGGTGCGAACTTTGATCTGTTTAAGAATTTCTGGCTTTGGATAAACGTCGCAGATTCCTCTGACTGGTTCAGCACCGGCTAGTTCTTTGGCAAACTTGGCAGCAGCATTCAATGCTATCGGAACATTATCGATGTTTGTTCCTCTTTCAAAACGATAAGAAGAATCAGACTGCAAAGCAAGCTTCTTAGAAGTCTTTCTAACTGTAACAGTATCGAAAGAAGCTGCTTCAAAAAGAACATTTGTTGTAGATTCTGTAACGGAAGTATCAAGACCGCCCATTACACCAGCTATAGCAGCAGCTTTTTCTTCATCAGCTACTACAAGCATATTTTCTTCTAATGCTCTTTCAGTGTTATCAAGAGTTATCATCTTTTCGCCTGCTTTGGCATTTCTAACAATTATGTGCTTGCCAGCAAGTTTGTCATAGTCGAAAGCATGCATTGGATGACCAATATCGAGCATAATGTAGTTGGTAATATCTACTATGTTGTTTATAGAACGTATGCCGATATTTTCAAGGCGTTCTTTCATCCAATCAGGAGAAGGACCGACTTTGACGTTCTTAACAAGACGAGCACCATATCTTGGGCAAAGTTCATTGTTATCTATGTCTATTTTTATATAATCATTGATGTTGCCTTCGCCTGAATCGTCGCCTAATGGGTCGCGTTTTAATGGAAGATTGAAGATAGCGGAAAGTTCACGGGCAATGCCTAAGTGAGAGAGAGCATCGCCGCGGTTAGCTGTAATGCTGACTTCAAATATTACTTCATCAAGTTTTAAGGCTTTAACTATATCTTCGCCTAATGGTAAATCAGGTGGAAGTATATAGAGACCACTATGGTCTTCAGAAAGCCCTAATTCTCTTTTGCTGCACATCATGCCATAAGAGTCTATGCCTCTGATCTTTGCTTCAGTAATTTCGAAACCTGATGGAAGCTTAGCCCCCAGCATAGCTACGGGAACTACGTCACCAGCTTTGTGATTCTGAGCACCACAGACTATCTGCAATGGTTCGCCTTTTCCAACATCTACAGAACAAAGAGAAAGATGGTCAGAATTGGGGTGAGCTTCTTTTGTTAAAACCTTGCCAACTACTACGCCTTTGATGTTCTTCCCTGGCTGAATTATTTCTTCAACTTCTAAACCAGTCATTGTCAATGCTTCAGCAATTTTGTCAGGAGTTTCGTTTATATCAATATAGTCTTTTAACCAGCTTAATAATACTTTCATTTCGTTTCACCTCAGAATTGTTTCAAGAATCTTGTGTCGGAATTGAACAGCAATCTGATGTCGTTAATACCGTAACGAAGCATTGCAATACGTTCAATGCCCATTCCAAAGGCAAAACCAGTATATTTTTCAGTATCATATTTAACGGCTTCAAAAACTTTGGGGTTTACCATACCACAGCCTAGAATTTCCATCCAGCCTGTTCCTTTGCAGACTTTGCAGCCTTTGCCTTCGCAGAAAATACACTGAATGTCCATTTCTGCAGAAGGTTCTGTAAATGGGAAGTAGCTTGTTCTGAATCTGTAGGCTCTCTTACCAAACATTTCTTTAACAAAAGAAATCAAAGTGCCTTTGAGGTCGCTCATACTGATGTTTTCTCCGACAACCAAACCTTCCATCTGATGGAACATCGGGCTGTGAGTGATATCATAGTCGCAGCGGTAAACTTTTCCTAATGCAACCATCTTTAAAGGTGGTTCAATCTTTTCCATGGTTCTAACCTGCATTGGAGAAGTCTGTGTTCTCAAAAGCTGACCTGATTCAAGATAGAATGTATCTTGCATTTCTCTGGCAGGATGGTGTTCCGGAACGTTCAAAGCTTCGAAATTATAGTATTCTTCTTCAATTTCAGGACCTTCAGTCAAGAAAAAGCCCATAGCTTGGAAAATACTGATAACTTCGTTAGCAACCTGGGTTACTGGGTGCAGAGAACCAAGAGTAGGGTAGGTTCCCGGCATTGAATGGTCCGGTTTTTCTGCTTTTAACTTGGCATCTAATTCTTTAAGTGCTAATTCTTTCATTCTTTCTTCAATAGAAGTTTGAATAGCTGTCTTGACCTGGTTTATAGCAGCACCTTTGGCTTTCTTTTCTTCAATACTTAGTTTGCCAAGACCTTTTAATAATTCTGTAACTTCGCCCTTTTTGCCTAAATATTTGACTCTTAGGGCTTCTACATCTGCTGTTGTCTTAACCGCGTCCATTTCGGTTCTGAATTGATTCAACAGATTTTCATGTGATTCAGACATTTGAGCTCCTTTATTAAAAACTGCTTAATGCAGAGTTATACATTTTGGTAAGACCATAAATTGAGATACAAGACCAAAGATTGAGACACAAGAATTCTTGTAACTTGAATCTTGAGACTTGTAACTTAGGGTCTATAAATATAGCTGATTTTTTGAAAAATTTAAAGTCTTTATTGAATTTTAGAGTTTCTCGTCTCTCAATTTCTTTTAAAGCGGACAGTCTGCTTGCTCAACCTTATTTTTGTAGTCTACCCATTGTCATAAACGTATAGCTTTCAGGGCTAAAGCCCATATGCTATACTTTTTATGACAAATATGTAGACTTCAAGGACCTTGAATCTTTCTCACTCTTCTAACAATTCAGTCGGACAGTTGTCTTGTTCGACCCAATTCTCCTCCGCGGTCTCAGTAGATTTCTGCCTTCGGATAATCTTTGAGTGTACGAGCCTTGTGCGGAGAATAGATGTCTCACGTCCAACTGTCCGCTCTATTGCTCTGTTGCTCTGAAGCTCTCAATTCTTAATTTTTGCTCGAGCCCATTCATACAAGCAGATTGCTGTTGAAGTTGCAACATTGAGTGATTCAACTTGCCCATACATTGGAATGGACACCCTTGATTTGCAATTATCAATGATGTAATCTGACAAACCTTGCCCTTCCTGTCCCATGAATAAAGCTGATTTTTTAGCAAATTTAAAGTTTTTAAGAGTTGTGCCTTTCATGTCAGCACAGATAGTCATATAGTCGTTTTTATTTAAAATTGTAAAAAGGTTTTGTACATCAATATTTGAAATAATAGGTAATCTGAAACTTGAACCCATGGCGGCCCTGATTATTTTGTGATTATTTGGATTACAGCAGCCTTTTAAAAGAATAATAGCCGAAGCTCCCATAGCTTCAGAAGTTCTCACGATAGTTCCAATGTTGCCAGGGTCTTGAAGTCTGTCTAAGACTACCAGCATTTCTGATTCCTTTATCACATCTTCTAAAAGCGGAGCAGGGAAGGGTGTTAGAAAAGCTATTACTTCGCCGGGGGTCTGCACAGTAGAGAGTTCCCGCATTAAACCTCTGCTAATCTTATAAGTAATTTCACTAAGATGCTCCCCAAAAGCTTGGGTTTGGGGGAGATGGCAGCCGTTGGGCTGACTGAGGGGGCTGAAATGCTTTGCATTGAGGAAAGAAGAGAGATTGCGTAGCAATCCATTGTTCTCTGTAGTTACAAAGATAATTTCTGGTTTTGCTCCAGATTTTATAGCTTCACCTAATAGCTTATAACCCTCAACAAAAATGAGGTTTTCTTTATTTGGATCGGTTATTGCTTTTAAAGCTCTTTTAATTATTGGATTATTCCGGGATTCTATTTCTTTCATTTTATTGCTTTTGCAATCTATGACTATAAAAAAAGGCGAGTTAACAATAACTCGCCTTTTTTTACTAATTATTAATTAGAGTGCTTTTTTAGCGACTTCAACGACACCAGCAAAAGCTTTGGGGTCACGAACAGCTATATCAGCAAGAACTTTTCTGTTAAGTTCTACGCCAGCTTTTTTGAGACCATTGATGAAATTGCTGTATGACATTTCGTTTTCGCGACAAGCAGCGTTGATTCTTGTAATCCAGAGTGATCTGAATTCACCAGCGCGTTTGCGGCGGTCTACTAAAGAGTGAGTCAAAGCATGTAAGAAAGCCTGCTTAGCAACTTTCTTTACATTATTATGACAACCCCAGAAACCCTTGGTAAAACGGAAAAGTTTCTGTTCTTTACGTCTTGCATTACTTGAACTTTTTGATCTAGACATGATTATATTCTCCTGTAATTATCTGTTTTAAACCCAGTTTTGCTTAATAATCCGGGTTAGGAGTATGGAAGCATTACTTTGAGAGCTTTTTCATTGGTCTTATCACAATTCAAGCCCTGACGATAAGCTCTTTTGCGTTTGCTGGACTTCTTGGTCAAAATATGTTTGCCATATGCTTTGAAACGTCTGAAAGCACCAGAACCAGTTCTTTTAATGCGCTTTGCAGCTGCACGGTTTGTTTTAATCTTTGGCATAATACTTTCTCCTATCAGTATCTTATTTTTTCTTCGGTTGTCTGAAGAGGATCATTGTAATAGCGCTGCCTTCTTGGGCTGCGTCTCTTTCGATATCTGCATCTTCCCCGAGAATTTCCTTCATTCTTTCGACTACTTTATAGCCAACTTCCATATGAGCTTTTTCACGGCCCCTGAAAGCTACAGATACCTTGACCTTGTCACCATCATCAAGAAACTTTTTGATGGCGTTACATTTAGTCTGTAAATCGCCTTCATCTGTCTTAGGTCTGACTTTTATTTCTTTCAGCTTGATGACTTTCTGTTTCTTCTTTGCGTCCTTGGCTTTTTTAGCCAGTTCATACTTATACTGACCAAAATCCATGAGTCTGCATACTGGTGGGTTTGCACCCGGGGCAACCTCTACGAGATCATAGCCTCTTTCTTCTGCCATTAGAACAGCATCATTAGTCGGAACGATACCAACCATTGTACCCTGTTCGTCGACGAGACGAACTTGAGGAACCCTAATCTTACGATTAATTCTTACAGTCGCTTTAATAACTCATACCTCCAAAAATACAAAGTTAAGTAAACAAAAAATGGAGCAGCAGAACGCTACTCCATGTTATTGACATACATGTAACCTTATAAAATATAATACTTTAT
>JAFXRA010000307.1 GCA_017526725.1 Candidatus Rifleibacteriota bacterium | reverse complement strand
TTGTAAACATAATGGCAGTAGAAGCGAGAAGGGCCGGTAAGGTTTTATTCATTAGTTAATCCTTTCAAAATTATCTTCATTGCTTTTAGATAGTATACTGTTATTTTAAAAAAATAGCAAGAAAAAAAATTAGACTAATCTAATTAAATTTTAATAATCTAATCTTGTGAGCTCAACTTTTATATAGTTTACTAATCTTGAATAACAGCTTTGGCATGAAAAATCAGGCAAAAGGCGGGTTTCAATACTATCTATCAATAATAGCCCGTTTTTGTGCTTGGAAACATAAATTCTGTTCTTTGTTGGCTGTATTTCAGCTTCATCAGCTTCTAAGACAATCTCAATTTCTTTCTGACCATTAGAAAAAATTATTCTAGATGCTCCTCTGCTTGCGGTGGAGCTGTCAGCCAAAGATGCTGCCCCACTTAGTGGGAAAGCTGTCGGCAAAGCCGACTGAAGGGGTTGATTGCGCAGCAATCGGTGACTGATGGGGTTGCATTGTGAATGTAATGTGGTGGCTTCCATCCCTGCTTCTGCAAAAGCTTTCTCCAAATCCTTCACATAATCTATCTTAGAAAAATCACCTTCAAAACTATAAGTGATTCTACCGTCTAATGCTTTGGCTGCTGTTAGTGCAACTGTTTCTGAAAGAATTTTTTCAAATAACCTTCTCAGATTCAACAGATTATCGGGTAAAAGTATTATCTGCTTTTTGATATTGTCAGAATCAAGGTTTAAAGCAGCTTCTTTATTGAGTAAAATCTTTATAAACCCACAATGCTCTTTTATATACTCCTCAAATATGCAGTCATTTCCACATTTCGATGCGCCCCCAAAGCGTAAGCTGTTGGGGGAGCTGCCGAGCGATAGCTCGACTGAAGGGGCCTTTTTTCTTTTATTAATCGCAGCCGTGGCAATCTCATAAGTGTTATCATCTTTTTCTGTGGTATTTTCTTCTACCCCCTTTGTTAAAGGGGGATTAAGGGGGATTTTTCCATCAAAAATTACCCCGACAGAGTATTTTATCTCTGCTTTTACCCAGTTCGGCTTATGCAAATTCGACCAGGGTGCATGACCAGTTATTTCTTTCAAAAGTTCGCTGGAAATCTGTTCCTCAGCACCGTCTAATAATATGGATTTTACACTAAAACCAGCATGACAAAAAAGCATTGCTAGTTCAATGCCCTGCATACTAGCAATGCTTTTATTGTAAGCTATTAAAATATTCTGCTTATTTTTCTTTTTCTTTGATTTCAACTTCGAGAGCACCTGAAGCTATTTCTTCCATTGCAACTTTGATGTAGTTTTCATCATATTCTTCTACCAAGCGCTTTTTGCCTTCAACAAGCATTTTTACGCGGTTAGAAATTGCCATTACTGCATCATATTTGTTAGGAATCTTGTTAATTATTTCACTTCTTGAGCGGAATTTCATTCTTCAACCTCCGTTGAATCTAATTCTTGTTCATCAATATTGTCATCTTGAAGTTCGATATCTGCATCTTCATCTTCAGGATTCTGACTGGTTTTCTTGCCCAACATTCGTAAGGCGGCAGTTTCAGGGTTAATTGCCGACAGAATTACATGATTTGAATCTGTAACAATAATTGCTCTAGTTTTGCGGCCATAGGTCGCATCTATGAGCTTACCCTGTTCCTTAGCGTCTTCTTTTAATCGTTTGATTGGTGCTGAGCCCGGACTGACAATCGCCACAACCTTGTCGGCTGCAACCACATTACCAAAACCTATATTTAAAAGAAGAACTTTCATTTATACACCTTATTCAATGTTTTGGGCTTGTTCGCGTATTTTTTCTATTTCGCATTTCAGATCAAGAGCTAATTGGGTAATTGCAAAATCATTGATTTTGCTGCTCAGAGTATTTGCTTCTCTGTTTAACTCTTGAACCAAGAAATCAAGTCGTCTTCCAACAGGCTTATCAGAAGCTAGAATGTTGTCTAGCTCTTTAAGATGGCTGTAAAGTCTTGCTATTTCTTCACTGACATCGCTTCTATCAACCCAAAGGGCTATTTCCATACCAAGACGTGATTCATCAAATCCGGCTTGTCCCGCTAATTCTTTGATTCTTTCAGTAAACTTGGTGGTGAAATTTGCTCTGAATTCCGGAAGCAGTTCTTCTATTTTTGCAATAGTGCTGCGCATTACATCTGCGTGACTCTTTATGTCAGCAGCAAGATTTTCGCCTTCACGTTTTCGAGCATCTACAAATGATTTTACAGCTTCAACTAAAACTGGTTCAATGCGTTTCCAAAGTTCTTCGTTATCTTTTTCTTGGGAATCAACCTTCATTACGCCTGGCAATGAAAGCAGACCATCTAACGCCATTGGAATGCTTTTGCCGGTTTCTTGGTTTAATTCGTCACCCAAAGCTATTAGCTTATTAAGCAAAGGTTTATTGATTATAACGTCTTGATTTGGGTTGTAATCAACTATTTCAAGGTTTAAATAGACCTTGCCTCTTGAAATAGCATTGCTGACATATTGGCGAAGCTGACCATCTGCCCAGTTATAACCATAAGGCAAACGGGTATCAATTTGCAAAAAACGATTATTTACAGACTTTAACTCGACGCTTACACGCCCAGTTTCGTCTGTTATACTTGCTCTACCAAAACCTGTTAAACTTGAAATCATAGTGAACAATTGTACACCAATTTTATTACATTTGCAATAACAACTTTTTTCCAACCCTTCCAACCCTTCCAACCCTTCCAATCCTTCTAACGATAAAACAATTCCCACAGTGAAACGTCCCACAGATTGCGACAGCAATCGTCCCACAGCGCAGCGTAACACTTCCCACTCTTCCAACCCTTCCAACTCTTCCAACTCAAATCTTATATCTTAAATCTTATATCTTATATCTTATATCTCCGAAATATGGTATCATTCTCCCATGAACAGATTTTTACGAACAAAAATATTATTAGGTGATGAGGCTTTTGAAAAACTTCAAAAGGCTCATGTAGCAGTTTTCGGTTTAGGCGGAGTAGGTAGTCATGCTGCTGAAAGCTTGGCCCGTTCCGGAATTGGTGAGTTAACTATAGTTGATTTTGACAAAGTTAACCCAACAAACATAAACAGGCAGAATATTGCCTTAGATTCTACTGTTGGTTTGCCAAAAAGCCAGGCTATGGCAGATAGAATTAAACTTATCAATCCTGATTGCAAACTTCATGTGATAGATAGATTTTATGAAGCTTCAAACTCAGATGAAATTATAAATGATAATTTTGATGCTGTCGTAGATGCAATAGATACTTTTAATTCTAAAATTAAGCTTTTAGTAGAATGTAAGCATAAGAAAATACCTGTGTTTTCCGCAATGGGTGCCGCAGGTAAAATCGACCCATCAATGGTTAGAACAGGTGATATTTCTAAAACAACAGTCTGCCCCTTAGCTAAGAAGGTTAGAAAAACTCTTCGACAGATGAATATACACAAGGGAATTCCCGTTGTTTACTCACTTGAGGATCCTATAGCACCATTCTCTTATAAACTTTTCTCTAAAGAAGAAGCAGAGCTTAATCCAGGTTTGGAACGCATGATTTTAGGCTCCATCAGCTATATACCTGCAATTTTCGGTTTTACAATAGCTGGAATGGTCATTCAGAAGCTGATAAGCCAATAGATTGATATAGATAGTTTATTGCAGACTAGGCAATTCCAGGTTAAAAATATCTTTCTCTATTCAAAATAAGTCATTTGCCAAATGACCTAATCCGTTCAATTCCTATTTATAATACAAATAAATAAAGTTTTTGTAATGATTACAAATAAAGGAGATATTAAATGTTAGGTGCAATTTTGGGTGATATAGTTGGTTCAAGATGGGAGTTTAATTCAATTAAAACTAAAGATTTCTCTTTTTTATCAGAACATAATTTTATTACTGACGATAGCATGATGACTTTGGCAATAGCTAAATCCTTTTTGGAATGTGAATCTGATTATTCTAATTTAAGTGAATTAGTTGTGAAAAATATGCAGTACATAGGTAGAAAATACCCTAATGGGGGTTACGGCGGAAGATTCAATGTCTGGTTATATGAAGACAACCCCCAGCCGTACAATTCTTTCGGAAACGGCTCTGCTATGCGTGTAAGCCCTTGCGGAATTATTGCTAATTCTATTGAAGAAGTAAAAGATTTATCCAAAAAAGTAACAGAAGTCACTCATAATCATCCGGAAGGAATTAAAGGAGCAGAAGCGACCGCTGTAGCAATATTCCTAGCAAAAAATGGTAAAAGTCAGCTTGAAATAAAAGATTATATAAATGAAAATTATTACCCAATGTATTTTACTATAGATAGAATTCGAGATGCATACCACTTTAATGAAATTTGTCAGGATACAGTTCCCCAGGCAATAATGTCTTTCGTTGAAGCTAAAGACTTTGAAGACTGTATACGAAACGCTGTTTCTCTTGGTGGCGATGCTGACACTCTGGCAGCTATTGCCGGAAGTATTGCAGAATACCATTTTGGCATTCCTGAAGAAATGAGAAATCAGGCAATTAAATATTTGCCTCAAGAATTATTGCAAATTTTGAAAGCTTTTGAAACTAAATATGGGAGGGAATAAGGAGAAAATCGTGTCTAATATTTTAAATTATCTAAAAGATGCACTAAATTCTATAGAAGTCTTAACACGTATTACTTATGACGAAACAAAAATGGTTGTACAAGATAATGCTGTTGTTGATTCAGAAGGTGGGTCATCATCTAGTGTCAGTAGGGTCTTGGGGTAATGATCGTGAATCATTTGCATCGGGGTTCGTTCTACGCATTTCTCTTTTGTTGCAACATCAATTTTCATCATCGTTTAAAAGCCAATCGATTATATTTAGGTGTCTTATACCATTGTATGAAGCATTCGGGAAATAGTCCATGGTTAGTAAATATTTTGAATTATGGTCTTTGATTTTATTCAAGGGTTGAAGTTCTCTAGAAAGAGTGTTTTCGTCTAAAACACTTTGTGAGACTTGAAAGTAATATGTATAACCGTTTTTCTCTGCAATAAAATCAACTTCCGTATTGTCGATTTTTCCTATAAAAGTTTTATAGCCTCTGCGTTTTAATTCTAGAAAGACAATATTTTCTAAATTGTGTCCTATATTGCGTTTGTTATTATTAAGAAGAAAACGTTGCAGACCTAAATCGGTAACATAATATTTGCCTTGAGTCTTTAATAGCTGTTTCCCTGAAATATCGTATCTATTGACTTTGTGTAATACAAAACTATTAATTAAAGCGGATAGATAAGATTCTACTGTTGGAGAAGTTATTTTTTGACCAAAAGATGTCAGGGTGTCGCTAATTTTCTTTGGTGAAGTGAAATTTCCAACATTGTCATACATAAATTTTATTATTTTTTCTAACAGCGACACATCAGAAATCTTTTTACGATGTACAATATCTTTAATTAATATGCTGTTGTAGATTCCTTCAAGGTAATCACGTTTTGCTTGTTCTTCCTGTAGATCTAGTAAATAGGGAAAACCGCCATTTTGAAGATAGCTATTAAATTTACGTTCTATGCTGATGTTTTTTCCTGTTAATGCAGAATTATATTCCTTAAAAGACAATGGTAGCATTGAAATTTCAACATAACGCCCAGCAAGTAAGGTTGCTAGTTCCCC
>JAFXRA010000027.1 GCA_017526725.1 Candidatus Rifleibacteriota bacterium | reverse complement strand
CACTGCTTATACCCTGAATAGATTTGCTCCAAAATCCGGCAAATATATGATTTTCTCTATTCCTTATTTTGAACTGCGTTTCCCTGAAGTAAGTCTACAAAAGAGAAATTATGCAATACAATACACCACCTCACGTCAAGAAACAGATCAGCTAGCAATAAAGATACCAGAAGGATATTCTGTAAAATATCTGCCGCCTGCTCTTAGAATTCAAAGTCCTTATGTTGAATTCGAAATAATCTATGACCAACAGGGCGATGAAATAGATATTACTCGTAAATTGGCTTTTCCACGAAGATATATACCAGTAGAAGACTATGAATCCTACAAATCAGATTTAGAAAAAATAGCCTATTCTTCAAAACAAAAAATCTTCCTTGAACAAAAACAGATATCAAAAACAAATAAAACCGATAAAAATTCTGTTTCTGAAATTGAAATAAAAGAGACAGATACAGCTATTCCGAATACAGATACCAATAGTTCAGATACAGCTAATCTAGAAAACGTAGAAGGAGCAAAAAAATGAAAAAATTTTTATTAATTCTATCTTTTATATTGGCTGTAAATACTCTAAGTGCTGATGTGCTCATTTTAAACAAAGGAGAAGAACATGTTGGTAATCTTGTTGAAATAGAAGGTAACAATATTAGTTTTCAGGAACTAAATGAGAAAACAGCAAAAACTTTCGATACAAGCGATGTGGCGCATATTTTGATTTCTAAAATTAGAACAGGAGACGAAATATCTTCTATTGCCAGCATAACAGAACCTATAGCTTTAAATGTTCTAAAGAATCTTCCAAATCCTAATGATTTTGCTGATTCTGACTATATCACCCTCTATAGACACTTGAGCTATGAAATTATTTCTGAAACAGAAATGGTTCTAAGAAGCCGCGAAATTGTCCAGATTTTTAAAGAACCTGGTCTTGACTGCGCAAACCAGTCTTTTTACTACAACACAGACAACACAGAATGTCAGATAGAGTTTGCTCATACATACACCCCTTCAGGGAAAGTATATCACTTGACAGATGATGCACTTTCTGATGAATCCTTAAATAACACAACACCCGAATACGCAAAGCTTAAAAAGCTTAAGATGGCCATGAAAAATGTTGATTTAGGCAGCGTTATAGATTATTCAGTAATTAAAAGAATTAAAAACGTAGGTCCTCTTAATCCTAAATCTTTTCGAAATACTTTCGGCGAAAGAGAACCTGTTTTGCATGAAGAATATACTTTCAGTTTTCCATCTAATCTAAAATACAATAAACTTCAGCTTCAGTGGGAAAACAATACTCCAAAATTTACAGATAAATCCACAAAAGACAAAACTGTATGGAACTGGGAATTCGTAGACCCTAAGGGCTATGTCAGGGAACAGAATATGCTTCCAGCCAACCGCATATTCCCAAGAGTAGTTATTTATAACGAATATGATAAAAACAAAACTGCTGAATTACTCGCATTAGCTTATAAAGACGCAGAACCAGATTCAAAACTTTTAGACGAATATTTTGCTAAGGCAGAAATTTCAGATTCAGATACAGACTATGAAAAAGTCTGCAAAATCTATAACTTCTTAAATAAAGAAATTGCTATTATAGGAATGGGCCCAGATGATATGGGCAGTTTCAAACCAGTATCTGCAAATACTACTATTACAAAAAAATATGCTAACGAACAAGCCTTTCTTGGGTTAATGCATAAGATGCTGGATAGAATTGGAATCAGATCCTATATTGGCTTTACAGAAGGTAAAAGGGAAAAACTCACATTTAAAGATTACCCCAATCTTAACTTTGCTACTACCCCGATTTTAAAAGTAATAATTGATAACATGAGTTACTATACTGACGGTGGGTCAATCTATACTCCGTTTTCAGTTATTTCAACTTCTATACAGGGCTCAAATGCAACTTTCCTGGATGAAGAAAAGAAAGAATTCTTCAATGAAGTTCTGCCTCTTCAAACTCTTGATTGGAACACTTATTCCAAAACAATCTTTGTGAAAATTCAAAATGACGGTTCTATGGATGTAACAGAAAGTACTCTTTACAAAGGACCTTACGAAGAATCCATCAGAGAATTGAAATCAATAAAAGAAAAAGAAAAGAGCAATTATGCAGAAAAGCGTGTAAAAAGCGTACATCCAAATGCAGAGCTAATATCTTACGGTTTTACCGATATGGCTGATTTAAGTGCTCCTGCTGTTTACAATATTTCCTATAAAATACCTAATGCTGCTCAGAAAGCTTCTGAAAACATTATGACATTTACAAACTTCTGGGTTAACTATAGTTCTGGCTCAGCAAGTCTAGCAAAACGAAAGTATCCAATGAAATACTGGGCAACAGAACACACATTAAAAACCATTATATTTGAACTGCCTGAAGGCTTCAACTGGGTTAAATGGGATAAACAGTATAAGCACAAATCTCCATCTATAAGCTTTTCTTCGAATCTTAGCCAGAATAACAGACAATTAATTTATTCTGACGAATTTGAAGCCAACGTTGATGAATTTTTAGACGATAAAGCTTATCAGAATTATCGCCAGTGTATTCTTACCATGAGCGAATTAGCAAACCAGTGGATAATAATTGAAAAATAATATTCTCCCAATATTTATAATCTTTGCTGTTCCATTGCTTTACTTCTATAATGAAACAGCAGCTTTATTACTAACCGCAGTTGTTGCTATCTGTTATACTGCTTTTTCATTATTGGAACAGCAAAGAATAAAGCTTATACCGAATAAATTATTTATTTTAACAGTATTAATAATATTTGCATGGTTATTTACTGTTGGAAGAAGTGTATTCGTCTCTTGCTCTTTCTACGGTTCTTTCCCTGTATTTATAAAACTTTGCATACTTTTGCTGATTTCATACTCTGTAAGTTATCAGTTAGCCTCAAATCCAGGTAACTATTTATCTTACTATCGCATAGCAGCTTTTACTGGTTTTTTCCAAGGACTTTTGGCTATTTGCGAATACATAGAAGCCCCGCCTATTCCTAAGACCTGGTTGGATCCTGATTCTAAGGAACTATTCAGAACAAGATGCTGTGGAATAATGACCGACCCGAATATATTTGCAGCATTTCTGTCTGTCTTATTCATTATGACGGTTGCTCTGATTATAAATTCCAACAATAAAAAAGAAAAAATTGCTGCTACTGTTTCACTTATTCTATGCGGTACAGGAATAATGATGACCCTTAGCCGAGGCGGTTGGATAGCCTTAATAGCTGCTTTAATCGCTTATTTTATTGGTTTATTTATTTCAAAAACAAAACCTGACAAATTGTCAATAAAAAACCTAGCCATATGTTCTGCAATACTTCTGATAGTTTTCTTTGCAGGTCCCTTTAAATACCGATTTATCTCTATTACCAAGCCTTCAGATATGACATTTTTCCAAAGGACTCTGATAAACAAGGGAATTATGGGTTCAATAACAAAATTGCCGGTATTTGGTCACGGCCTTCATACCTTTGCGCTTGTATACCCTATTTATAGAATTGTTGGAGGCGATTACCCCTTATACGCCCATAATGAATACCTTCAATCAATGATTGAAACAGGTTTTTTATCAAGCTTACTTTTATTACTAATCACATTTTATTTATTTAGATTATCTTATCTGGCTGCTAAACAGAAAAAAGCAAATACAATAGTATTTGCCTCTGTATTTATTTCCCTTTTAATTCAGAATTTAAGCGGATTCTCTTCAAGAATATTTCCTACCTCTGTTTTAATAGCTTTATCTGTTGGAGCAATTCTAGCAAGTCAGCTTAAAACAACAAAAACTTCTCAGAAACAATCATCTGCAAAATCAATTAAATATTTGAATTACTCGGTAGCAATTCTCCTTATTATTATAATTCCTGGATGTTATAATATTTACTATATTCAAAATCAGTTTTATACAGCCAACAAAGCTTTAAATGCAGGTAAAGTTAAAGATGCTATCAATATTTATGAAAATATACTGACAAAGCAGCCTAATCACCCATTAGCGGCAAACAGTTTCGGCATGCTTCTACAAATTAACAAACAACCAGATAAAGCAGCCTTAGTTTGGGAAAACGCAATTAAAGATAATCCGTTGGAAGCAACGTTTCCAATTAATTTAGCAAGGCTTTATTCTAATAACAATATAGAAAAATCTGACTATTACTACAAGAAATCCATTGAGCTTGACCCAGCGTCAGAAAACTACAGACTCGAATATGCCGAATTTCTTATAAAAAATAACAGAAAAGAATTAGCAAAAACAGTCTTAGAAAAAGGTCTAACCTATTCTCCAGGGTTTCATAATGTTTATACAGGTTTTAAAGAAATGGAAGATTTGCTAGCAAAGTTATAAAACAGTTAACTTATTATTATTTTTCTTCGTTTTCATCCCCATCTAACACATCTACTGTATATTCTAGTGATTTTACCTGATTTGTATAATTTGATAAATCTGGAAGAATGTTATCACTCTGCCCAACTTCCAATTTTGTTCTGATATCCATAAAAACATTTTCAGAACGAATAATCTCTTCTTCAATATGAGATGTAAATTCATCTATATCAGCCTGTTTTTTTATTATATGATTAAGTCTTGCCTGGGCTTTCAAACGTTTTTCATCATTTTTATCCATAGCATAAGCAGTGATAAGCTTTTGGACATCATCTTTAACTTTTTCAAGTCTTTGTTTTGTATTGTAAGCTTCATTTCTTCTTTTATTCAACAACAAAAGCTCGCTCCAAAGTTTTAAGGCAGATTTTTTATAAGCACTTAAATGCCTTTCATCTAAAATCATTATAAGCTTTTTATATTCATTACAAGTGTCTTTGTATTTTCCATTAAAATCAAGAAGGTTCGGGTTATTTTCCATTGCAAACTTTGCACCAACAAAACGAAATGGGAAAGCCAATAAAGATAACCCTTCAATACCAAGAACTCCTAATGGAATTAAGGGTGCAGTAAATCCTATGCTGCTCATAAAAAAGGTAGCACCAATCATAATCAAAGTATTGGCTATCAAATCAAAAGTCATCCAATTACGGTATTTACCTGTCATATCGTAAATATCAAGGAATTGACTCCAAGAGCAGCCGCGTCCCCAAAAAACAGCGATTAATCGCATTTGTATTTGTAGATTAATAATGGCAAATACTATTACCACTAATAATTCTGCTGATATTGTCTCAATAGTGCCCATAACTTACTCCCAAAATCAAAGTGGCTTGCTCAGTGGTGTTCCCGGTTTTCTTGGATATTTTGCTGGAACATTATTATTTTTAAGTATAGAAATAAAGTTTCGTTCAAAAGGAATTTCCGGAGGCAAAAGTCTGAAAATTTCAATATTATTTGAATCCACACCCAGAATTTTAAAAGCATTTGATGCTTCTGAGATTTCTTCATCAAGCTTAGGCCCCTTATAATAAAAAGACCAGCCGTTATTTTTGGTTAAAGGCAAAGTATATTCTGCGAGAACTCTTACAGAAGATAAAGCCCTGCAAACAACTAAATCATATTTTTCTCTGTGAGCTTTATCCTGCCCCAAATCTTCTATTCTTGAATGTATTGTATCAACGTTTGTTAAGCCAATCGACTTGGCCATTCTTGCAACAAAATCAACTGATTTTTGTCTTCCATCCACCGCAGTAAAATGAGATTTCGGCAAAGCAACAGCCAGAGGAAGACAAGGGAAACCTCCTCCAGTCCCTAAATCCAAAATACTTTGAGATTTCCACAGAGGTAAAGAATAACATAATGGCAGCAGCGAATCTAAGAAATGCTTCATAGCCATCTCTTCCGTATCAAATATTTTGGAAACACTCTTATAGAGAGGGTCATTTATCATGTTTTCCGCAAGCAAATCAAGCTTTTCATACTGAACATCATCAAGTTTGATTTTCAGCTTGTCAGTATAAGGTTTTATAAAATCACTGATTTTTGTCATTTTTCATCCTTTTTCTGACAGTCATTGCGGTAACAGCAACGTCAGAGGCCCTAACCCCGGGAATATGCGCCAAATCACCAATAGTATGAGGTCTGACAGCCAATATTTTCATTTTAGCTTCGTAAGTAAGAGCTGGAGGCAATTCATTGAAGAAACTGTCATCTAGAACAATCTTTTCCATAGATTCTCTTAATTCAAATTCCTTCTGCTGTTGAGCTAGATATCCTTCATATTTAATTTGAGCTTCAACTTCAGTTGCAGCCATACTATCTAAGGTATTGATATCTGGAATCAAATCGTTAAACTTGCGAATATCGACTTCTGAACGCTTTAAAAGCTGAGCTAAAGTTACGCTTGAAGCTGGCACTGGGTTTGCAAGTTCCGGATATAATTCTTTCAATCTAGTTGGAGTTAAAGTGTATTCAACTAGTTTTTGTTTAATATTATCAATCTTAGCTTCTCTTTCTCTGATAACAGCCATTTTGTTTTCAGGCATTACCCCAAAAGAATAGGCTATTTCAGACAATCTAGCTTCTGCATTACTCATTCTAAGATTTAATCTGAAGGGTGAACGGGAAGTAAAAACTCTATAGGGTTCTTTCAGACCAGATGTGGTTATTTCCTGAACCATTAAGCCCAAATAAGATGAATCGGCATCAAGAATCAAAGGTTTCTTGCCATTAACAACAGCGGCAGCGTTAATACCTGCCAATATCCCTTGAGCTGCTGCTTCTTCATAACCAGAAGTCCCGTTTATCTGACCTGCCAGAAACAGATTCTTAATAGACTTAGACATCAAAGTCGGATAAAGGTCACCTGGGTCTACGATATCATATTCGATAGCATAACCAGGTCTTGTAATTCTAGCATTTTCAAGCCCGTGAATAGTATTTACATAAGCTTCCTGTATTTCTTCAGGAAGACTTGTGGACATGCCCTGCAAATATAATTCATGGCTATAACAGCCCTCCGGTTCCAAGAAAACTTTATGGCTTTCTTTGTCTGGATACTTGCTTATCTTATCTTCAATAGAGGGGCAGTATCTGGTCCCAGTCCCTTTTATATTTCCTGAAAAGAGTGCAGAACGGCTGAAATTTTCTTTTATAATACGATGAGTTTCTGTATTAGTCCTTGTTAAATAACAGGGTCTCGGTTGGAATTCACTTTCCCCAGACCACAAAGAAAAAGGTGCAGTATCAGGATCTGTTACCTGTATTTCTAAGCCTTCAAAGTTAACAGTATTAATATCCACTCTCGGCGGTGTTCCTGTCTTAAAACGCATCACAGGTAAGCCAATACGTTCAATGGAACTACCCAACGCGTCAGCAGCAGGTTCGCCTGCTCTGCCAGCCGAAAAACTGATTTCGCCAATATGTATTTTTCCCCTTAAAAAGGTTCCTGTAGTGATAATAACAACAGGGGCATAGAATATTTCACCGGATACTGTTACCACACCGGCAATTTCACCATTTTCAAAATGCAAGTCAGTAGCCATAGCCTGCAAAAGTTTCAAATTCGGCTGAAGCATTAAAGACTGAGTCATTCGTCTTATATACCCGTTTTTATCTGATTGGAACCTGTTAGACTGAACTGCCATGCCTTTACGGGTATTTAATCTTCGGCGCTGAATGCTGGTTTCATCAGCAACAATGCCCATTTCGCCACCAAGAGCATCAATTTCTCTTACCAACTGTCCTTTACCCTGCCCTCCCACAGAAGGATTACATGGCAAAGCAGCAATAGTATCAAGATTTATTGTAAGCAAAAGAGTTTTAACGCCAGCCCTGGCAGAAGCCAATGCTGCTTCACAGCCTGCGTGACCAGCTCCTATTACTATTACTTGAAATTCATTGTTTTTAAGTTTGTTATTATCCATGACAACAATTTGCCTATTTCATTAACATCAGAGACTTCTTAGCCATTGATGCAATAGTTTCATTAGAATCTCCAGTAAGTCGAGAAAGAATTTCTTTTACGTCTGGAGTTCTTCTTCTTGATAATAGTTTAACTGCAGCTATTCTTATGCTTTCATCCTGAAGACTAATAGCTTTCTCTATAAGAATCATCTGATCCTGTCCCATTACAAAGGCTATATCTTTCATGCCGCTGCGTTGTTCATCGACAGAAGAGGAACAGAGTTTAGCATATATTGCTGCTGATCTGGGTTTAGAAAATGTTGGAGAACCAGCCGGCAAAGAAGGAGCTGCTGGGGCATTACTTGTCTGAGGCCTTGATATGCCAGTTGAAGCGACTGGATTAGGCTGTCTTGCAATACCTGGAACAGTATTTGGCAAAGGTCTAATCGGAGAAACCTGAGGTTTCTGAATACCAGGCATCTGAGGCATTGGCGAAGCTGATGGAGCCGGACTTGGAGCATTCCCTAAGTGCGGAATCGAAGGCTTCGGAGAAGCTGATGGGGCCGGGCTTGGAGCACCTCCCAAGGGCGGCATTGAAGGCAGTGGAGAAGCTTGTGGAGCAGGACGCGGAGCACTTCCTAATGACAGCATTGAAGGCAGTGGAGAAGCTTGCGGAGCAGGACTCGGAGCACTTCCCAAGGGCGGCATTGAAGGCAGTGGAGAAGCTTGCGGAGCAGGACTCGGAGCACTTCCCAAGGGCGGCATTGAAGGCAGAGGAGAAGCTTGTGGTGCCAGACTCGGAGCACTTCCT
>JAFXRA010000306.1 GCA_017526725.1 Candidatus Rifleibacteriota bacterium | reverse complement strand
GAATTGTTTTAGGTTCACTACAAGTCTTCGGACTTAACATTCTACTGCTTGGCAAATTTCTCGAAAATCCCCCAGTCTACTGCGTAGACATCCCCCTTTGATAAAGGGGGCTTTAAAGTATTGCACTCAATCATAGATTGCTCGTAATAGATGGTTATATTAGTTACTTGTGTTTGCTAAACATTCCCCTTATCTCTAAGCTCTACTCTCTTATCTCTAAAAAAAAAAGAGACCGCGGAGGAGAATAAGGTTGAGCAAGCAGACTGTCCGCTATTAAAGAAATAGAGAAGAGAAAGATTTAAGATATAAGATCATAAATGGAGATATAAGATTGAGGTTATGGAAAAAAATAGTTATTATTAAATTATGAAAAAAAATGAAATAAAACAGCAAAAAGAGTTAAAAAATGTTTTTTTTGATAAAAACATTTTGTTTTTACTTATAGTTGTTTTTGTTTTTTCTTCAATAATATTAAAAGCAGGCGGCTGGCCAACCTTTCCATTCGCTCAAACTCAAGACTTGCCAAAGTATTTGTCTGAAAAATTATCCAGGTCTGGCAAATACTCAATTAAAATTGAAAATGTAATTAGCTCATATCCAATAATAATTGGAAATAATATCAGTTATAAATCATTAAAAGGTGTTGCTTCATTAAGTTTTAAAATTAAAGAACTAACAGTTAATCCTGATTATTCGAATTTTGAATTGGGAACTCATAGTTTCAGAATTTCTAATGGCAAGTTATTATTTCGAAGACGAAAATTCTTGTTGATGAGTAATAATATAGAGATGGAGGGGCAATATAGCCAAAAACAAATTTATATTGCTTCCTCAACCTGGAAAATGTTTGGTGGAAATGCTTGTATTAATGGTTGTGTTGATACAAAAGCAAACCCCTCCCGTTATAACCTTTGTGCAGAGTTATTTGCTGTTAAACTTGAAGATATTCTTTCAAATACCAAAAACAGAGGTTCGTTTACTGGTAATGTTTCTGGACTTATTAAGGTGAGCAACGAAAGCGATGATCCGTCTTTGGTATTTGGCACAGCTTATTTGTCTATATTTAATGGAACATATAATCAACCTAAATTAGTTGATAAAATTAATAATGCATTTCATAAATTTGGTTTGCAAAGTATTCTCAAGGATGTAGCAGAAACAATAGCAAGTAGTCCTTTCCTTTTTAGAGGTGACTTTTTAATTAACGGAAAAAGTTATTTAACAGAAAATGCTGTTTTTAAAACTCCTTGGGGGACAGTAAAATATATAGGAAGAATAGGTCCCAAATCAGCTTTAAATGGTATTCTTGTTGTTTATTTTAAGAATTATTCTTCATTTTCTATAAGAATAAACGGCAGTGATACAAATAACCTTAATTACAAAATTACTGATGGTGACAAAGCTCGATTAGCTTCTATTATACTTAGAGAAGCCAGCAAGGAAACAGAAAAACAGCTTAAGAATGATGGGCGCAAAACAAATAAAAAAATCAATAAAGGTTTTAAAAGCTTAGAAAAAGAAACAAGGAAATTATTTAAAAATCTTTAATTTCAGCAATAAACAATTGTGATTTAAATGCGATTTTAGTAATTATTGTTATTAGTTTTTGTTGTAGTTATTGTTTTAAAGCCTCTATTAAAAGACTATCTCCGAGGATGGCAGCGTGCAAGCGAGTCATATAGGCTGTGCTAAAACTCGTAATTTGATGAAAATCAGTATTTATTTGTTTGTGCCTACCCATTGTCATAAACGTAATTCTTTCATGGCTTTTATGAGAAGATTTCTTTCTGCCGTTTTTGACAATCCAGCTTATGAAGAAGCATTAACCATAGAGGAGGTTATTAGAATGACTAAGACTTTTAGAGACTACGACAGAGAAAAGGATTTAAAAGAAGGAGAAAAAAAAGGAGAATTTAACACTGTTTATAATTTTATAAAAAAAGGTCGAATGACCATTGAAGAAGCAGCAAGCGACATTGGTATGACTGTTGATCAGCTCTTAGAAGGTTTTAAACGGTACAATTTGGTCCTGTAAAACTATTACCATTCTCAAATTTTTAGCCTCTAAACTTAGAGGAGATTATCAGAATGACTAAGATATATAGAAATTATGACAGAGAAAATGATAAATCAATGTTTCGAATAAATAAAGAACCACTTGATTTTGCAATTCAAGCGGTTCTTGGAAAAATAAATCGTTTTTTATCTAATTTTTATATTTATTAGGTTCGTCTAAGCTGTTGTTGAATCGGATTCTACTAATTATATCTATTAAAAATTATTCGCTTATTCTTCAACAATAGTCCAATCTTTTTGTTTACAGTTTGGACATTCATACCTACTACTAACCCATTCTGCAATCTCATTAGAAAAAGCAGCAATAGCTATTCCACCAGTAACAATAGCAATACATATTGGCAAAGCAAAACCTGTCCCTGCAAAGATATAGGCAACCCAAGCATAAAAACCAAAACCCGTTACACCTCCACCTAATAGTTTTACAAAAAATCTTTTATCAATAGTTTCTTTATAAGAACATCTTTTGCATTTTAAAAACATATTTTCTCCAAAACAGTTTTTCTATTATTATAAAATTTTTACCTTACGTAACAGAACTAATTAATAATAGTTAATAATTTATAAGAGTTTAAAATCTTGTATGCTAACGTCCCCCAACTTTTTTAGAGACTTGATAAGCAGCAATACCTACAGTAGCTGCTATTCCTACGGCTCCAACAATACCACCAATCATCGGACCCCCACAAACTGTAGCTAATCCAGTTGCTTTACCTAAAGCTGCTAATCCAGAAGTTAATGCTGCAGCACCTGCTGTTCCAGAAGCTGCTGATGTAACGACGGCTGCTGTTCCTGCTGCAGTACCAGCTGCTGTACCAACTGCTGCATCTTTTACATTAATAGTCATTTCATTACTCATTATTTCTGCTCCAATTTTTTAGTTAAAGTTTTATTTGAAATTTTAGGACCACCAAATTTATTCCAAATATCAAGATTCTCTTTTATGCAATACAATATCCAAGCTCCAAACAATTTATAAATCAGATTCATTTTTTACTCCTTGTTTTTTATATCTTTCCTCATCAATTTTTATTCCTTTATACATATGTTGTATTAAAGCAATTTCTCGAGCGAATATAAAACCTAATGCCAATACTCCTGGGATTCCTAATGCTGCACCTAAAAGCACACCTTTAGCTCCTAATATTACGCCACCCGCAGTAACCCCTGCGCCGATACCAATCGTGGAACCTATCAATGTGTTTTTCAAGGTATTGTTGTTATATTTATCTGTATTAGCCATAATCAATCCTTTTTTTATAAAGTTTTTATTGTTTATAAACAATAAAAATATTGCAACCATACTTTTATCTTATAATAAAAATTGTGTTTACGCAATATCATTATTGCGTAAACACAAATAATAAAGTCGTTTAAATATTGTACCCTCGCAATAATCGAGGTTGATTATGCCATCTGAAAAAGAAATGCTATCTGAAAAAGAATTTGTAGAAAAAGTAGGCTCTTCATTGTTGCGTCTACGCGATAAAAATAGGTATTCGCTAGAATTTCTTGCTGGTTTTAGTGGGGTTGATTATTCAACTATAAATCAGATAGAAAATGGCAAACGAACCCCGAAATCTTATACTCTTTACAAGCTTTTTTATACTTTAGGAGTAGATATAACAGATATATTTTCCAACGAAACAGAAGAGCAGGAACAACTGACCAGAATATTGACCAACAAGATTAAGTCTTTGAAAGCACCTCAGATTAAGGCGTTATTAGAGTTTTTAGACACATACGAATTAAAACTGAAGGCTTCGGTAGGTAAAGCTAGAGCGAGTAGACAATAATTAGAGTTTAGAGCAAAAGAGCAACGAGGCTAAAGCCTCTTAGAGCATAGAGCGGTAGAGCGGAGGGGATTGTTTTAGCAAACGACAGTCTGTGTTATAACAGTCATTATTAAGCAATCAGTTTTTTAGGGCGTAGGGTATAGGGTGTAGGGAGAAGGGAATTAGCTGAAGTATGTTTATAATTTAACAGCTTTTTTAAACTAGAGTATGTTTTTATGACTAACCTTTTTAGAGAAGAGAGATTGGTGAATATAGATTAGGTCAGTCAATAATTGTCTAATAAAATATTCTATGCTATTATTTATGTATGAGTAAATTAGCTGAAAAAATATTAAAAGAAGTTTACCAAAAGAGTTCACAAATATTTGGCGAACTCTTACATGATGCTTATTTATATGGGTCTTATGCAAGAGGTGACTATGGAATCGGTTCTGATATAGATATTTTACTCACCGTAGACTTAAATTATGAAGAACTAGAAAAATACACAGAAAAAATAGCACATATTTCTAGCGAATTAAGTCTAGAAAATGATATTTATGTTTCTATAACAATGAAGCCTCTTGATTTATTCCTAAAATATTCAAATATATTACCTTACTACAAAAATGTTTTAAGTGAAGGAATTAGATATGCAACTTGAAGAAATCAAGGCTCTATCTAATACTAGATTTGAACATGCTTTAGAAGTTTTAAATGAAGCAAAGGTTTTACTTGCCAATAATAATTATAAAGGTGCAGCAAATCGTTCATATTATGCGGTATTTCATGCTATGAGAGCCGTTCTAGCTTATGATGAAATAGATATGAAGCGCCATAGTGGTATTTTATCCTCATTTCAGCGTTTATATATAAAGACAGGTATTTTTGAAAAAAGTTTTTCAGATAAATTAACTGTATTATTTGAAATAAGAACTAATAGCGATTACGATGATTATTATATAGTCTCTAAAGAGAAAGTTACTCAGCAAGTTACTAATGCAGAGCTATTTTTAGAAAAAGTAAAAGAATATTTAGCAACAAAAAAACAATAATATAGATATTGTATTTTTGAACGAAACAGAAGAACAGGAACAACTGACTAGAATATTAACCAATAAGATTAAGTCCTTGAAAGCACCGCAGATAAAGGCGTTATTAGAGTTTTTAGATACTTATGAATTAAAATTGAAGGCTTCGGTAGGTAAAGCTAGAGCGAGTAAGATATGATTTGATGTGATGGGTGGTGGGTGGTGATTGTTTAGGCGAATATTACTAAGCTTAGATTGTCAGCAATATTCGATACTTTGCAGACTTTAAGCTAGACAATAAAACCAAGAGCTGAAAGCTCTAAACAACCACAGCAATCACAACCTAAATATTTTTTTACGACTAACCTAATTTTTTGTTTTCGTTGTAGTTGGTAGTTATTGTTTTTATTGTCTAAACGAATGAGTGTAAACTGCCTAATAATTAGTGATTTTCTATATTTTGAGAACTTAAACAATTCCCTAATCTCTCTTCTCTCATCTCTTACCTCTAAAAAGCTAGATTGCCACGCAGTCTAGCGACTGCGTGGCAATAACGAAATAATTACAAGATAGTAAACTGAAGGTTAAAACAGAGCAACGAGGTTAACCGTTTATCAGAATAAATCTACTTTTCCTAGAAGCATATCTATTAGATTGCAGTGAAAAATTCCTTTACTATCATAAAAATTATGTGGAATATCCATTCTAATAACTATTTTCTTGAAAAAATCTTTTGTAAGCATCAATGATGATAATTCACTACTTTCTTTCTCATTGCCAAGAATATTAAAAGCAGATTGAATATAGATTTTTTTATCAGAATTATTAACCACAAAATCAATTTCTCTCTGAATATTATTTCCTGAATTCCTATCTGTAACAACACCTATATCAACAGAGTAGCCTCTTCTTATCAAATCATTATATATAATATTTTCCATAATATGACCTGGGTCATACTGCCTAAAATTAAGTCTGGCATTTCTAAGACCAATATCGGTGTAATAGTATTTATTCGGATATTTAAAATAAGTTTTGCCTTTCAAATCAAAACGTCTAGCCATAGAAACAAGAAAAGAATCAATTATATGCTGTAAATAATTAGAAACAATAACAGAGTTTAGTTTTTCTTTTTTTATGCTGTTTATGGAATTAGCTATATTGGTCGGATTAGTTAGAGAGCTGATTTGCGAAGCAAGAAAATCCAGAATATCATTCAAAATGTCTGTTCTTTCAATCTTATTACGTTCAACAATATCTTTTATATATAACTGATTAAATAAATCGGAAAGATACTTTTTCTTCTCGCTTTCATCTTCAATTAGCGATACTTTTGGCATACCACCGTAAAGCATATAGTCATTCAAAGACTTCGTTTCGTCTTTCCCAGAAAAATAGATATATTCTTCAAAAGAAAGAGGGAAAATATGAATCTGTGTGGCTTTTCCCCTGAATTCAGTAGCTATATCGTTAGACAATCCTTTTGAATTACTGCCTGTAACATAAACATCCAGATTTTTATAAGAAGCAAGCTCGTTAAGCATATCGTAAATATTAACTTCGATATTTCCATTTTCCTTGTCTATAACTTTTGATGTAAGCTGAACTTCGTCTATGAATAAATAAGTTTCTTCACCATTTGAATTATTAATTATTTCTTCAATATATTCGCAAAGCAAAATAGGGTTTCTATACTTATAATTGCGTCTTTTATCCAGTTCGATTTTTATAATTCTGTTGGGCTTTATACCTTTGCTTAATAGATGATTATAGAAAAGTTCAAATAGTAGAACTGATTTTCCGCATCGTCTAATACCAGTAATGACTTTTACTTCACCATTCCACATATATTGAACTAGTTTATCTAGATAAAATTTTCTATTTATCATAATCATAAGCCTATTTCCTAATTTTTTACATTAAAGTTACGTCAAATTTGTTGTAAGTTTAATATATATAATAATTATTAATTAAGAAAAAAGCAATAGAGTTATAGAGCAAAGAGTAACAGAGCGGACAGTAGATGCGAGACCTTAATTTAGAGATAAGAGATTAGGGAAGAGAGATAAGGGGATTGGCTTTTGTTTCACTACAAGTCTTCTGACTTAACTTTGTAATTCTTGGCAAAGTTCTCAAAATCCACAACGTCCTGATTGCTACGCAATCAGCCCACCTCAGTCAACGCAAAGCTAAAGCTTTGCTCCCCCTTTCGTCTGCTTACCGCAGCCACTTCCCCCGGCAATACCGGGGGCAGATCTTCTTATTTCCCAGCACTTCTAACAATTCCAACAGTTCCAAAAGATTGCGATAGTAATCGTCCCACAGGTTGCGTTAGCAACTGTCCCACAGAGCAGTAGGCTCTCAATTCCTCACTCCTAATTCCTAATTAAAAGTTGTAAGGCTGACCCATTTCCCAGTTGGCAGAAGCGTTGACCATAATGCTGTTTTCTGGAGCAAGTTTTGAGGTTAAGAAACCATGAGCTGCGACCATAGCGCCGTTGTCTGTGCAGAGGTGAATTGTGGGAAGAAGCAGTCTGATTTTGTGCTTATCTGCGATTTTCTGCATTCTTTCACGCAAAATCTTATTAGCTGCAACACCGCCAGCCATAGCTAGAACCTTAGGCTTTCTTTCCTTTAAAGCTAGTTCTACTTTTTCTGCCAGTGTTTCTGCAACAGTATACTGTAAGCTTGCACAAAGGTCTGGCATTTTAAGAGCATCGCCTTCTTTTTCCATAATACGCATAACAGCAGTTTTTAAACCGCTGAAACTGAAAACGAAGCCTTTTCCAGACATTGGCTTAGGAAGTTTATAAGCTTTGGGGTCTCCGCCTTCGGCTGTTTTCTGAATTATAGGGCCACCAGGATATCCTAGACCTAAATGTCTTGACACTTTGTCATATAATTCACCAGGAGCATCGTCAAGAGTATGAGCCAATTCTTCAAAATCTCTTGGCCCTGTTGCATAAACAAGGTTAGAGTGACCACCAGAAACAATTAGACCTAAAAAAGGATATTCAGGTAACTGTTCTGCTGTTAAAAAGGCCGCTGTTAAGTGGGCTTCGATGTGGTTTACAGGCACTAGCGGAACCTTAAGATACCAAGCAAGAGCTTTTGCGGTTGTTAAACCTACAAGTAGAGGACCAAGCAAGCCAGGACCCGCTGTTACGGCTATCTGGTCGATATCTGTCAGTTTTTTATCTGCTTTTGTCAATGCTTCGTTCAAAAGAGGCAGAATTGCTTCTAAGTGTTTTCTTGAGGCTACTTCAGGAACAACACCGCCAAAGCGTTTATGAATTTCTATCTGAGAAGAAACGAGGCTGGCCAACATTTTTGTGCCGTTTTCTACAAGGGCGATTGAGGTATCATCGCAGGATGATTCTATTCCTAATGTAATCATTTGTCGCCCCCTTTGAAGTTTCTTTCTGCTTGAGATGGAATTATATAAAGCGGTAATATTTTTAGAATTTCATCTATACCTGTTTTAGCTGTTTTTGCTTCTTCTAATATAAGCTTGTGGAGAGCTTCAGGAGAAGGCTCTAGCCTTTCGGCTGATTCGTGATTATAGCGGATACCGAAAGTTTTTATATCTGAAGGAATGGCTTTTTTTTCGATTAAGACAGGGAAACTGGTTTTAATATCTCCATCACTGCTCACTTCGTGAGCAGCCCCCTCAGTCACTTCGTGACAGCTCAACGACTCGCTCACATCCTGTGGCTCGCTTGCACGCCGCCATCCATGGCGGCAGCCCCACCGTTCGTGGGGGAGCATCGTTTTTATGGAACACTTAACTTCGAAAGCTTTGTCGATTAATGTAGGCATAACAAGCCTTGCTTCACCTTCAAAATTTCTATCAGAAAGAGTCTGAATAGACCATTTGAATAAATCTATTCCGATTAACGGAATGTCAAGAAGCATGGCTAAAGCCCTTAGAAAACCGTCTGCAACTCTCAAACCAGTGAGACTGCCAGGACCTGTGCAAACAACTAAATGAGTCAGGTCTTTTTGTTCCCAACCTGCTTCTTTTAACATGTTGTCACAAATTTCAGTGATTTTTGCTGCAAAGTCACGGTTGGTATCTATATCTTTAGCAGAAAAATTATTTTCTGTGCCTGTTTGAATGTGTGTAATATTTTCTGATGCGTCTATAAACAGGTATTTCATTTTTCACCACTTTCCCAATGCCAGGTTATTGTGCGCTGTTCATTATTGTCGCTGACAGACTGTCGAGTAATTTCCACTGAAAGATGTGGAAGTTTGGATAATTCATAAACACGTTCTGCCCATTCTATAAGACAGGGTTGTTTAGAGTCTAGAATGTCGAACAGGCCAATATCAACAACTTCTTCAAGACAGTTGAGTCTGTAAAGGTCCAGGTGGAACATGCTGTTTCGAACTTTGCGATATTCATTCATAAGAGTGTAAGAAGGACTTGAAACATTGCAGTCGATTCCTAGACCTTTTGCGAAACCTCTTGCAAAAACAGTCTTTCCTGCACCAAGTTCGCCTTTAAGTAATACCAGATGATTAGGGTATTCTTTAGCTAGTTTTGCTGCTACTGACATTGTGTCATTTTCGGATGAAGCTATAATTTTATTCGTTTCCATTAGTCTCTAAGTTCTGTTGCAAGAACAATATCTCTGTTAATACAGCCAAGACAGTCCAGCATCTTGTCTCTTAAACCAGGGTCTTGTTCAAGAGCGTCTCTGAGCTGTCTGAGTAAATCTATAACCTGTCTGAAAGATCTGATAATATCGCCTTCTGGAACATCTGTACGTTTCATCATTTCTTCAAATGGTTCGCCATGGCTCCAATCAAGCATTAAATTGCAGAGTTTTGTTTCAAGAGGTTTGACAAAATTATGCTGTCTGGCAAGAGAGTTGACAAAGCCCTTGGCGCTCTTTAGCTTTTCTGGAAGTTTATTCACCCCTCCGTTTTGCTGTTCGCCGTTACTTGGTCCTCGGCGTCGATATTCGTAGACCAAAGCAAGACAGAGAGCATTTATTTCGTGAACATCCATTTCGTGGAAATATCCATGGAAATATAGTTCTGTAACAGTAATTTCTTCTGTATGTATTTTGCTGGCAAGCTCGCCGCGAGGCAGCAAACCTTTATCATCCACATATCCTAATCTGCGGAGAATTTCCAGCTTATGTTCGTAAATCGGAAGTTGCAATTCACCTTGTTCTTCAAGCAATTCACGCCAGTAATCAAGCTTTTTCTTGACTTTTAAAGCTTGATAGTGATTGCTGACACACTTATGCTTATGTTTGCACTTACCGCAGATAAACTGTTCTTCTTCCTGCCTGAGAAGAGCATTGCTTTCATTAAACTGCTTTTCGATTTCAATTTGGGCAAATCTATTTCTTTTCCCTCTCATGCCGAATCTGATTTGTTCAAGCTGACGGTTCATAACGTCTAATCGTTGTTGCTTCTTTTTATGGAAAACCATAAAAGCTTCGAAATCATCTTTCTTTTCAACACAGCGATGTTCGACCTGTTCCATTTCAGCACGATACTTTGCAACCTTGTCAGCAAGTTCAGGCAGATTCTTATTTGCCTGGAACTGGGCAAAATTACGTTTAAGAATCATTCTGATTTCTTCAGTTTTATGACCCGCATAAAGGTTCAAAACAGAGTTAAAAGAAAGGTCAAATCTGCTTTCTAGAGGTTCAACATCACCATAAACCAAATCTTGCAGTTGGTCTATATCGAGGTCTCTTGGAATATGTGGAACTATTACCCAGCCGGTTGGGTCTATTCCTCTACGACCAGCACGACCAGAAATCTGGGTGAATTCCAAAGACTGCATTGGTCTGAAAGTTCTGCCGTCATATTTCTTCAATGCATCGTAAGCTACGCTTCTAGCAGGCATATTTATGCCGACTGCGAATGTTTCTGTAACGAATAAAACCTTCACAATACGCTTTGCAAAAAGTATTTCGACCAGTTCTTTCAATTGTGGAAGAAGGCCGGCATGATGTCTGCCTACGCCCTTCATCAGTTCTTCCTTCAGTTCCTGCGCTGTTTCGAGATTCTGACGAGAATATTTTTCTATATAGCTGTCGCACATTTCTTCGATGTAAGCTTTTTCTTCTTGGGTTGTGAAGTTCATTTTTTTTGCTACATCTTTTGAAAACTTATCAGCAAGTGCTCTGGAAAATACGAAATACAGCAGCGGCAGTTTATCTTGAGTTCTTAGCATCTTTATTATATCGAAATGTCTGAACTCATCTTCGTTCTTTTTTCCTTTATTGCCATGCATAAATCTGGGATTATCTGCACCGCCGCGAACTTTTTTCTTCAGTTCCTTGAAGTCTAGAAGTTTTTTCTGATAATAGAACTGGAAAGTCAGCGGGACCGCTCTGTGATGGTGGCTGATTACCTTTACGTGATGGTCTATGACTGATTCTATCCAATGGGCTAATTCATCACAGTTAGGAATCGTAGCGGAAAGACACAGGAATCTAACGGTCTTGGGTGAGAAGATAATAGATTCTTCCCATACAGTGCCACGTTCTATATCGCCTAAATAGTGAATTTCATCGAATATAACATAAGAAACGTCTGCAATAGCCTCTGGATCTTCAACACACATATTGCGGTAAACTTCAGTAGTTACAATAAGAGCCTGTGCGTCACGATTTATTACTACGTCGCCTGTAAGTATACCGACTTTATCTCCGTAGAGCTTTGAAAAATCTCTATATTTCTGATTTGATAAGGCTTTAATCGGTGATGTGTAAATAATGCGCTTATCAGTTTGAAGAACTTTTTCGATAAGGTATTCTGCAACTAGAGTCTTCCCAGAACCTGTAGGAGCAGAAAGCACCAGAGAGTGCCCATTTTCAATTTCGGTAATTGCCTGAACCTGATAGGGATCAAGTGTGTAGTCACGATATTTAACGTTTAATTCCATGTCTAGTGTATTATATTCCTTGTAATTCCTATTTTATAGATAACGATTATATGGCCAACAGAGAGGATTAAATTCCTCACTCCTAACTATTAAATATACTCTCTAAGTGGTTTAGCTTCAAGACCCTTTTGATAATTCATAGATAGAATAATAATTGTAATAATTCTATTAACCCTCTTTGTTAAAGAGGGGTGTCAGCTGTAAGCTGACGGGGAGATTTTTCATAACAATTTAGTCCTTGGACTTAACTATTTACTGTTTAATAAACTTCTCAAAAATCCCCTTGTCTGCTATCGCAGACTTTCTCCTTTTAAAAAGGGGATATTTATGGTTGAAGATGGTTAAAGATATAGGTATAATTAGCCTATGCAAAAGAATCTAATATATTTAATAGCTTTATTTGGAATAATTTCTATCACGCTTTTTGCTGCCAATGAGCCGCTAGTTCCAGAAGATTTTATTCCTGCTTCTGATACTTTTTTTATTAAAAAAGAAAAGCCGGATGCGGTTATTCTTGCTGATACTCTTACTGCTAGAGATGGTATTATTACTTTAGAAGGGCGTGTTAAAGCTACTAGACAAAACGATATTCTTACCTGCAGGCAGGCAATGCTTTCTAATAAGCCTCAGTGGATATTAGCAACAATAAGGCCCAGTCTTTTCCGAAAAGAAAGTATTTTTGAAACAAGAGTAGTCAGAGAAATGAATATTACCGCTAAAAATATTTATTTAGGCAAAGACGATGGCTTGCTCAGTGCTTCAGATACTGTTGTCGTTACTATTGATGAAACTACATGGGATTTGGCTACTCACACCAGAGTCGTGATTACTTCAGATGATTTGTTGGGAAGAG
>JAFXRA010000305.1 GCA_017526725.1 Candidatus Rifleibacteriota bacterium | reverse complement strand
TAAGTGAAGGTAATTTGAGTTACACAGATGTGAAAATATTAGAAACTAAGATGTGGAAGTTCATTAATGACGGTGAAATAACTTCAGCTATATCCTTAGGTAAAAAAGTACTGAATAGTGAGAACCAGAGTAATTATCCGTCTTTCTGGCAGGCTATGATATTTGCTCAGATATGTAATGAAGAATATGAGCTTGCTGCAAAAAATATAAATGAATATTATCAGGTATTTCAAGGAACAAGCAGTTATGAAATAGGTCAGGTGTGGGAGGCTTTCCTTAAAACTGAAAAAGGGGACTTCGCAACTGCGTATAAAATTGTTAACTCAATTTCTGCCGACCGCGCAAAATCCATGAATGCTGATGAAGTAGCAGTTTCTCTTCTAGTGCTTGCTAGATGTTGTTTGAATGTTAAAGATAACGTTCAGGCTCATATCAATTTTAATAAAGCCCTGAATTGTTCAAAGTCTCAGTTCATAAAATTAGTTGTTTTAACAGATATCGCAGATCTGGACTGCAAAATGAATGCTAAACAGGCTATGCAGAAATGGAAGACAATGGTTGGAACAATGAAAGGTGGAGGGAAAAGTTCTTCCTATATAAATACAATAGTTTCAATGGTTGCTTTTAGTGAAGGTAAAAACGAAGAAGCATTTAAGCTTGCTTCTGAATGTTTAAAAGACAAACACCATAATGGTAAGGCTATTGGATGGTATGGACACCTGCTTTGTTTGGAAGGTAAGCCAAATGAAGCTGAAGAACTTTTGTCAAGAATGACTGCGGGTAGTTATACCGCAGATTGTCTGATGACAGAAGTTACTTCTGGTAATGTCAACTAAACTTTAAATGGCTGAAGTTAAGAAAAACGAAAAAGCTGACGCTGGCAAACCACCAGAAGCTAAGAAAGAAGCTAATCCAGCACCAGCTCCAGAAAAAGCTGCAGATCAAGTTAAAGCAGTAGCTCCTGTAAAAGCGGTATCTAAAGCAGATTCACAAAAAAAGTTAATAGATTTATTTTGTGGTATTGGAAGCCTTCTAGCCGTAGGGGCGGCAATAGTCATTTTTCTCAATAAACTCCCTAAGAATTTTACAAAAATCCAAAGTTATTTTTCTTATTTTTATGTCTTAGCTATTGCCGGAGTTTTAGGAGTATTAGGCGAACAGGTTTCTATAATGCTGTTAGGTTTCTCTTTACCTGTTTTGATGGCTGGGGCGACTATTTTAATAAAACTGAAACCAACACAGTTCCCAATTGAAGACTGGTGGGATCAATATTCTATTATGGTTTTGTTTTCTGCAGGTTTTCTGTTATATCTTTATGTCAGGTTTGATAACCTAAAGAAGAACGGGCCTGCTATAGTAGATACAACAGGTAAGGTTACAGGCTCTGACGGTAACCTTAAAGCCAGGGTTGATCCTGCTTTGGCTGCGAAATATCGTGCCGAAATGGATGCAAAAAATAAAAAAGAAGCATCGGGTATGGATAAAGCCTTAGGTATTAATAAAGAGGCAGATAATAAAGCAGCTGCAGGTGCTGCAAAGAGCGGTGCCAAGGGCAAAGACAGTAAAGCTGATGATAAGCAAAGCACAGAAACCAACGAAGAACGCATGGAACGCGAAGTCAGAGAAATGCGAGAAGAGTTTAATAAAAGATCTATGCGTCTTACAACAACTCTTATGCGTATCAAGAACCTGACTAAGAGCCTTGATCGTGACCAGATATTCGCAAATACTGTAGAAATTATTACAAAAGGTCTTGATGCGAAGAAAGTACAGTTGCTTCTCAATGACGAAAAAGAAGGCAAACTTAGAATAGTTAAAGCAACAGGAATGAAACCTTCTGAATATAAGAACTATGAAGTCCCTTATGAAGAAGTCAGCATGATAACTCACCTTCTTGGGCAGAAGATTAATGAAGTCACTGGTGGTGCAGGGGCTTTTGGGGTAAAAGAATGTGAAATGGATCCTCAGATGAAGGGGTTAATCGGTAAAGGGGTTCTCAGTACTATCTTAGCGGCTCCTATTTACGCAGAAGGAAAGCTGTTTGCTATCCTGAATGTAGAAGAAATGAATAATCCTGATTATACGAGAGATGATCAGAATCTTTTAACAACCTGCGCTGATGTTGCTGGTTTGGTTATGAAAAATGCAAAATTGTATTCGGCAACAATGGATGATTTGGTTTCAGCTCAAAAACTTAGTGAAGACCAATTAAAGCAAAATGAACAACTGAGAGGAAGCTTGAACCGTATCGTTTCTCCTGCGGTTGCTGAAATGATCATGTCCGACCCTTCAGCTTTGAAACTCGGCGGTAAAAAGTGCGAAGTATCTTGTTTCTTCTCAGATATTCGTGGTTTTACTAAGATGTCTGAAAATATGGACCCGACTGATATCGTTGAACAATTAAACGTTTATTTCACAAGAATGACAGATATTTTAATGGAATTGGACGGAACTCTAGATAAATACGTCGGTGATGAACTTATGGCTTTGTTTGGCGCTCCAGTAGCGAGAAATGACGATCCAATAAGAGCTGTTCTATGCGGCGTTCGAATGCTTGATGCTCTTAGAGAATTACAGGAAGTCTGGAAAAAAGAAGGTAAACCGGTTATTCAAATTGGGGTCGGAGTTAATACTGGTATAGTTACAGCGGGGTATATGGGTTCAGAAAAAGCTCTTTCATATACTGTTATTGGCGACAATGTTAACCTTGCAGCTCGTATTATGGCCCAGGCTAAGGGTATGGAAATGTATATTACAAGAGCAACATATGAAAGAGTAAAAGATTATTTTGATATAGAACAACGTGAGTCTATTATGGTTAAAGGTAAATCAATGCCTATTGAAATATTCTGTGTTTTGAAGGTTAAGGATGGCGTTGATATGACTCAGGTTATAGGAAAAGATGTAGGGCATCTAGCAAAATCTTTGGTAGAAGATAAGCCCAAAAAGGCTGATACTAATGCTAATAAACCTCTTAACAATCTGCCGCCAAATATGAAAGAAGAAGATATGAAACAGAATATTCAGATAGAAGAAGTTAAAATGATAGCTTGTTCTAATTGTGGTCAGGAAAATCCGCCGCAGGAAAAATTCTGCACTAAGTGCGGTATGCCAATCTTTTAGAGATATAAGATATAAGAT
>JAFXRA010000304.1 GCA_017526725.1 Candidatus Rifleibacteriota bacterium | reverse complement strand
ATTTCCCTATACAGCTTTCCTAGCCAATAATGGGCTTTGATTAAATTAGGCTCAAAATATAGAGCTTCTTTTAATGAGTCTTCAGATTTTTCAAACTCTCCATAACGATAGTATTTATAACCTAATTCATAGGCTGTCAAAGCTCTGTCTAAGCGGTCTTCAGTATTTATAAAATCAGGCTTTCTTTCTGCAGCCTCTGTAACTTGAGGTGCAAAAAACAAATTGAAACAGTTAATGCACAAAAGCGGTAAAATAGCTTTTTTTATAAAAAGCTTCCGGGCTGATGAATATGTATACATTATTTTGCCTGCCTAAAAAGAAACTAGTTCATTCTATATATCGGTAAGCAGAATAAAATAATTTAGAGTAAATAGGGGAATGGGGCTTATTTAGATAAATATTTTACAGGATTCTTATAATCTCCGCGGTAAAAAACGGTGAATTGATGATGCGGTCCGGTTGCTCTTCCAGAACTTCCTACTGTTCCTAATGTCTGACCTCTTGAAAGGATTTGTCCTTTTTTGCAGATTATCTTGCTGAGATGACCAAAACAAAGAGTATGGCCAGAAGTTGTTTTTACTTTGACCATTCTTCCAAGAGCTCCAGACCATCCAGAAGCAACTACTATACCATCTGAAGGACAAACAACCTTTGTTCCAGATTTTCCTCTTATATCAATTCCATTATGGAAAGATTTATTACCAGTAACAGGGTGAACTCTCATCCCAAATTTTGAAGTTATGACACCTTTTACAGGCCATAAAACACTACTGCTACTCTTGTTCTTTTTACTTTCAACTTTAACAATTTTCCAGGTTTTTGCAGCTTCTTCAGTTTGTTTTATTAGTTTTTCAGTAGCTTTCTGATAAACTTCAAATTCTGTTTTGGCAGAAGCCATAATATTTACAATAGATTTATACACTTCTACAGGTTTTACTAATCTTGTTTCTTCAGAACAGACAGAGAAACTGTATACTTCTGTCGAAGGAACAGAAAGATGTATCAGAACTAATGCTGTAAAGATTAATAAAACCCTGATAGGTGTATTAAAGGATTGTTTGCTGGAAATCATAATATGTTAAAGGTTATTTAGTTTTCTGTATCTTTCTTACTTGAAGAGCTCTTGTAGTTTGGATTTATCAAACTGAGAAACTCTTTATTGTTTTCTGTATTTGAAATACCTTTAACAAGCATTTCAACGATTTCCTGAGAACTCTTGTCTTCAAATGCACGACGAAGAATAATAACTTTCTTGAGATCTTCCGGATCCATAAGAAGTTCTTCTTTACGAGTTCCAGACATCTTGACATCGATGCATGGGAATATGCGTTTGTTGAAGAGTTTTCTGTCGAGATGAAGTTCCATGTTGCCAGTTCCTTTGAATTCTTCAAAAATAACTTCATCCATCTTTGAACCGGTATCAATGAGTGCTGTTGCAATTACTGTAAGGCTTCCGCCATGTTCAATTTTTCTAGCAGCACCTAGGAACTTTTTGGGCTTATAAAGTGCGAATGGGTTTACACCGCCTGAAAGAGTCTGACCAGCCGATGGCATTGAGATATTGTAAGCTCTGGCCAATCTGGTAATTGAATCTAATAGAATTACTACGTCTCTGCCTAGTTCTACGTGACGTTTAGCTTTTTCCAAAAGAAGTTCAGATACTTTAATGTGGTTATTGATATGTTCGTCAAATGTTGAGGCTACAACTTCAGCGTCAACAGAACGTTTCATGTCTGTAACTTCTTCAGGTCGTTCATCTATTAGAAGTATAAGCATTAATACTTCTGGATGATTGCGGGTTATAGCGTTTGCTAACTGCTTTAAAAGTACTGTTTTACCTGCTTTTGGCGGAGCAACGATTAGACCACGCTGACCTTTTCCTATTGGACATACTAAATCGAAAACACGAGTGGAAACATCATCTTCACCTGTTTCTAGTCTAAAACGATCTGTTGGGAAAACAGGAATGCCATCTTCAAAATTAACTCTCTGGCGAAGTCTGTCTAGACTGACCCCATTTACTGCTTCAATCTTTAAGAGAGAATGGTAGCTTTCGTCATCTTTAGGTAAACGAACCTGAGCAATAACTGTATCTCCACTAAGCAAATTGTAGCGTTTTATTTGTGAAGGAGATACATAAACGTCATCATCGTTTTGAACGTAGCTATGAGTTCTAAGGAAACCATAGCCTTCCGGCATAATATCAAGTACCCCTTCTGATAATGCCAAACCGTCTTGGGCATATTGTTCCTGAAGAATACCGCGAATTAATTCACCTTTCTTCATTTTGTCGCTGCCATCTATTCCGATAGCTTTTGCTACAGCTTTTAAATTCTTTATTGGTTCATCACAAAGCTGTAAATAAGTAAATGTGGGATTAGGACTTTCCACTTTTGTTCTTCCTTTCGAGGATTACCTTAATATCTTCTATTTTTTGCGAGGTTTGGGTGTAGATGTAGATGAAATAATAGATTGAGAAAGCTGTCTGAACATCATATCTCCCAAACCGATTTTCATTTCCTTGGCTCTTTCCTGGTCAAGCATATCTGAAAAAATTTCTTCTGCTTGGCCGCCATAAACCAAAGAATTCTTGGGATCGACAGTCTTTCTCATTTCTTTTAGCATTTGATGCATAAATATAGATTCAAACTCAGAGCAGGCATCCTTAAGTTTAGCTAATTCCTGTTTCTTTGATTCTGGAAGCTCTTTAATTTTATCTGATAATAAGGAGTTGCTGAGAGATGAAACTGTCATTATTAAAACCCTAATTTAAGTTTAAGTTCCTGGAGTTTTTTGTTTTCTGGTTCTAAAGCTAATGCTTTAAGAATATTTTCTTTTGCTTCAGAAGTTTCTCCACGTTTTGCCTGTATTTCTGCAAGGGAAGCGAAAGCTTCTGCATCACTATAAAACATATCAAATGAATAATGATTAGTTATCGTGTCTGTATCATATTTTATTGCGAGCTTAAGATTTTCTTCTGCTTTTTCGAAGTCGCCCATAAAATAATAGCACTTACCAATGTAGTAATAACCTTCTGCTAAATTGGGCTTTGAGCGGACTAATCTAGAATATTTTTCAATGATTCTATTGAAATAATTCTTAGCATTATCATCCTGACCCAATTTCATAAGAATCTGAGCATAGTAATAATTTGCCATTGTATTACTGCTGCTGGCTTGAAGTTCTTGTTTTATAGAATCTGATTCGTTTGATGAACTGCCAAGAATATTTTCGAATGACAGCTTGGCTTCTTCAATCATATTTTGATCGAAATAAATCTTTCCGATAAAAGCATGAATGTCATCTTGGGCTTTCATTTCATATGCTTTCTGAAAATTCTTAAGTGAATTATCATAATCGCCAAGAAGTAAATATGTGCGACCCAAATCAAAATAATTATTTTGGATATTAGGATTAAGCTCTTGAGATTTTAAATAGCATTCTAATGCTTCTTCAATTCTGCCTAATCTTATAAAACAATCGCCTTTTTTATTGTAGGCTTCAGCAAAATTAGGGTCACATTCAATTGCTTTGTCTATAACTTTTAAAGCCTGATCAATCTTGTTCATTAAAAACAATGAAAGACAAGATTCCATGTACTGTTCTGCTTCCATAAATCTATTACTATCGGTCATATACTTGAACCTCTTGGGGGGAAAAACTCGCTTGTGATAAAAAAACTCAAGCCTCTTGTTTTTACTATTACCATATATAAGTGTTATTTTGCAAGAGGGAAATTAAATATAATTGAGATATAAGATATAAGATATAAGAT
>JAFXRA010000303.1 GCA_017526725.1 Candidatus Rifleibacteriota bacterium | reverse complement strand
AGGCACACCTAACTCTTATAGACGATCCAGACCTTCGCAAAGAAATAACAAAACGAATAAAAGAACAACAGCAAGATTGCCAGTCTGCTGTCAGTAAAGTAATAAAGGATTACAGCACTTTCTTTAGAAATCTTCCAGACCCGCAGTTTCAAAGCAAAGCAATAGATATTTTAGATATAGGCAAGCGTATTCTTAAAAACTGCCAGAAATCTAAGAATCCAACTACCAAAATGGAAGAATTGGAAGAAGGCATGATAGTCTTAGCAGAAGATTTAACTCCTTCTGATATGATGACTCTCGACCCTTCCAGAATATTGGGTATTGCTATAGAAGAAGGCACTTCAACTTCACATGCTGCTATAATGGCCAGATCTCTTGGCATTCCAGCTTTAATTCAAGTTAAAGACCTGATGAAGAAAGCCAAAGATGGGGCATTTGCAATAATAGACGGTTCTTCAGAACAAATAATCCTAAATCCTGACGAAAAAATTAAATGTAAATATCAAGCAGAATACAAAGCTTATCTTAGTCGTCAGAAAAAAATGTATGAACTTCTTTCAGAACCTTCTGTTACAAAAGACGGCGTTGAAATACTATTAAAAGCCAATGTCGGCCAGCTTAGCGACATAGAACAGGCTGTAAAGAACAAATCTTACGGTGTAGGTCTTTACCGAACAGAATTTGCCTACCTCACAAGAAGAACCTTCCCGACAGAAGATGAACTTTTCGAAAGCTATTCAGAAGCTGTTGCCAAGTTAAAAGGCAATCCTATGGTTATTAGAACCATTGACCTTGGTGGAGATAAAATTTCTCACTTAACGGGCAACAACATCGAACAGAATCCTGAACTTGGCTGGAGAGCAATCCGAATCTCATTAGAATGCAGAGAACTATTTGTAACACAGCTTCGAGCTATTCTTCGAACTGCTGCTTCTTCAGATAAAAATCAGGTTAGTATTCTATTCCCAATGATTTCAAGCATGGAAGAATTGACAGAAGCAAAAAGTATTCTGGCAGAAGTTAAAGAACAAATGAAAAAAGAAGGAATTCCTGTTCCTGAAAAAATGAAAATCGGGATGATGGTAGAAGTTCCTTCTGTTGCGATTATGTCTAATATATACGCCAAAGAAGTTGATTTCTTTGCAATAGGCAGCAATGACCTTGTTCAATACACATTAGCGGTAGACAGAACCAATCCTAAGGTTACCCATCTTTATAAGCCGACTAATCCTGCTGTTCTTTGCTTAATCAGCAATATAGTTAAAGCAGCAGAAAAAAACAACATAGAAGTCTGCATATGCGGTGAAATAGCGGGCGACATTAAATATACGATAATGCTTTTGGGGCTTGGACTACGTGAATTATCCATGAATGCGGTTCTGATTCCTGCAGTGAAAAGCATAATCCGCAATGTATCATACTCAGAACTTAGAAAGCTGATAAAGCCTCTTCTGTCTATGAAAAGTTCAACTGAAATTGAGTCAGAACTTAATAAACTCAACAATAAACTAGGTTTACTGTGAAAAAGACCTTTAAAAAATTAACTCTTGTTCTTGAAACAGTATTATTATTCCTATTCTGCTTTATTTCGACCACTTCATATGCTCAGCGCTATCCACAGTTTTCCCCCGAGCCTCAAAAACTGACTTGCGTAAATGCCACCTTAGGGAATAATCCTCTGAAATTAATGTTAGCGAGAACTAATTACGAAAGAGCTAAGGGATTGATGTTTTATGAAGAAATAGCAAGCAGTACAGGTATGTTATTTGTATTTGAAGAACCTCACAAAATGTCGTTCTGGATGATGAACACACGCATACCGCTTGATTTAATATTTTTTTCGGAAGATCTGACAGTTACTGAATGGATAAAAAACATGGTTCCTGGTTATGGAAAACCAGCCTACAGGCTTCCTCATTATGCTTCGAAAGGTGAAGCAAAATACGCCTTAGAATTAAAAGCTGGCTCAATAGAAGAACTAAATATAAAAATTGGCGATAAACTTGAAATACCATTAATCTTGCTATATTGTGAATAGTAATGACATCAAATTTAACCAACTCATTAATTCGAATAGCAGGATTTGCCATAACAGTTATATTAATAGTTCAACCTTGGTTAATCAAAGTTGACTATCTTGATCCATTCTTTTATAGCGAATGGATGGAAATTATAGCTGCTTTTGTTTCACTGTCTATTGGCTCATTGCTGTTATCCTTTTATCGACCGCTAAAAGGCTATAATAATCTAACCTGGCTTCTACTGATATCTTTTATTGCTATAGCGGTATCTTTATATTTCACACATTACACAGTATGTTTTCGTATCTCTATGATATATATTGGGCTTTTAGCCTGTATCGGAAGCTTAAGACTATTAAGAAAAAGCTTAGACAATTATAGCATCGCAGGTATGATTTCATTAAGCGGCTTATTTATGGCGGTTTATGCCATTTGCCAGGCTGCAGGTTATGATTTTCTTATTTGGGGAAGCAAATTCAATGTAGTTGGAACTCTAAGCAACCCTAACTACCTAGGAATCTTTCTCTGTCTCACATCAGCAATAACATTCGGACTATTTTCCGAACTATATAAAAAAAGCTTAAAAGACAGTATTATATTTTTAATATTTTTTATTGTTCAAATAGGCGTTATTTTAATGCTTAACCGAATTGGCAATATTATCAGCCTAGCATTTATGGCACTAATATGGGTTTGGTCAAAATGGTTTAATTATTCAGGAAAAATATCCAGAAAATCACCTCTTATAGCTGGTTTTCTTATTGCAATTATTCTTTTTGCAGGCCAATGGTATATTTATAGCAAAACATCCAGTTATCAATGGGATAAAATAACCTTTCTTCCAGCCGAATCCCATCCCTTTGTTACCAGAGTAATACTTTGGCAAATGGGTTTTGATATTTTTAAAGAGCACCCCAAAACTGGAACAGGTGCAGGTTCTATATCTTATATAATGCCACTAAAACGGCCTCCTACTGCGTCGACTTTAGGATTAGCCATTCATAACCCAGATCCACATTCTTTTATTGTGACTACTTTAGCAGAAACCGGCTTTTTAGGCCTATGGGGAGTATGTTCTATTCTGGCTGCAGTTTTTGGTATATATGTAAGAAAATATTCCAGATACGAATCTGTAGAAGAGACTACAGAAGACAACTCCAATAAAGTTTCATTTCCATGGGCAGCAACTCTTACCACTATTATCATTATAGTCTTAGGATTTAAAGCCGGATTTATCAATCAAAATATTTTACCAATAATCATTTCTCTCGTAATACTTTTTTTTGGCATATGCACAAGTTTTCTTAATAATTCATACCGTTCAAACAAGAATGATTATTTATATATAGGAAAATCGACTCTCACAGCGGTTTTGGCTTTTGCTTTCTACAGTCTGTTCAATAATTCATTCTCTATTTTTCCTCTGATAGGACTTGTAGTTTCTATTATAGGCCTGCATTTTTCCTGCTGCCAACCCGATGTAGTATACAAACCAAGAATTACCCTAATTTCACTAACCTTTATATTCTTACCGGTAATATACGGTTTTTCTTCCTGCCATTTTCAGCATTCCTATAATCAGGAACAATTATATTTAAGTCTTGGAAACGCTGCTTTTGAAAAAGATAATTGGGAATTAGCTGAACAATACTTTCTTAAAGCATCAAACATCAATCCGCAATGCCTCCAAGCTTATCACGGGCGTGCTTTGTCATTAGACGCAATGGGAAAAACAGAAGAAGCTCAGGATGTCTTATCACAATTAGACGCAATGGTTCCCAATATATATAATGTAAAATATGAGATAGCAAGGATACTTTTCGAAAGCCATAAGATTCTTGAAGCTCACAGATACGCAGTAAACAACTTAAAATGGATAGAAACCCCTCTCTCTTATGAATTATTTGGAAGAATATTACTTGAAGAAGGTCGTTACAGCGAAGCAGAAGAAGTATTCAAAGAGGGTTTGATTAATATTCCAAACAGCCAAAAAGAAATAATAGCTGCAGACAGAATAAGATTAAATCTAGCGGCTTTAAACTCCAATCGAGGCAATTATGCTGAGTGCAAAAAATACTTGAATGAAATAAAAACCGAAATTGGCGAACACCTTGAATATCTTTATATGAAAGGTATGATTCTAAATCAGGAAAAGAAATATAATGAAGCCTTAGAAATCTTTGAAAAAGCACTAAGACAGTATCCAACAGTTCCCAAAATACTTAATGCTGTGGGTTACCTGTTAATGATTACCAACAAAGACCTTGATAGGGCAGAAGTAATATTAGAAAAAGCCTATGAATTGTCAAAACAAAGTCAGCCGGTAGACCTGGCAGAATATTTAATGATAAGCAATAGTCTCGGAAAACTATACCAAAAACAAAATAAACTCACACAAGCAGGGGAATTATTAAAAAATTCTTACGAAGGAACTCCGGATGAATGGAAATCTTTAAAAGAATCTCGCCTAAAAGACCTCAACGATTTCTATGATTCTTTCGGAAAAGCAGAATAGTATTCAAATCTTATTTCAATCCCAAGTTACGCAATTTTACAAAGAGATTCTTTCGATGCATCCCCGAGATTCGGGCTGCTTCAGAAATATTCCCGTCAGCTCTGTTTAATAAAGCGGTAAAATACTCTTTTTCAAAGCTTTCGAGAATCATTTCTTTTGCAGACTTATAATCCATATTCAGCATACCTTCTGAAATGTATTCTTTATTCTCAAGATTAATCTTAGATTTATTAGAACCTGTTTCGACATCTATAACACTTTCATCATTAAGAACAACAACTTTTTCTATAAGATTCTGAAGTTCTCTGACATTGCCGGGCCAAGAATACTGCATTAGTTTTCCCATAAACTTTTTTGAAAAAGGTTTGTATTCTTTATTAAACTTGGTATGATATCTTCGCGAGAAGCAGTCGACCAATTCGGGTATATCTGCCAATCTTTCTTTTAATGGGGGAAGATGGATATTTATGACATTAAGTCTATAGAACAAATCTTCACGAAATGTTCCTAATGCAATACATTGAAAAAGGTCTTTATTAGTAGCTGCTATAACTCTTGTATCTACATTTAGAGTTTGAATTCCGCCAACCCTAACGAATTCTCTTTCCTGAAGAACTCTTAGCAGTTTGACCTGGGTGGAAAGATTCATTTCACCTATTTCATCTAAAAAAATAGTTCCGTGGTTAGCTATCTCAAATTTTCCGGGTTTACGTTGAAAAGCCCCAGTAAAAGCGCCCTTTTCATAACCAAAAAGTTCGCTTTCTATAAGATTTTCTGGCAAAGCGGCACAGTTAATTTTAACGAAAGGATTACTTTTTCTCAAACTCTGCCTATGAAGAGCCTGAGCAACCAATTCTTTACCAGTTCCTGATTCTCCTGTAATAAGCACAGTAACATCATTTGAACCAATTCGTTCAAGCAGTTCAAAAACTTCCTGCATAGCTTGGCTAGAGCCTAAAATACGAATATTTGTCTGGGAATAACTCATCTTTCAGAAGCTTCTGAAGCAGTTTCCGCAGCTTGCTGGGTCTGCTTTTTCCTGGATTCAGCTTCCAGTATTTTTTGATATTCTTGTTCAGCAGCCTTTTTAATAGCATATGAATTAGTGCTGTCTCTTAAAACAGCTAAAACCTGTGCTGCAGCAAGACCTTCTCCCTGTTTATCAAGGCATCGGGCATAGCTTAGAATTATATCTGCTCTCTTTGGATTATTTTCTATAGCTTTTTCTAAGTATTTTTGAGCTTTTTCGTATTCACCGATTTTTTCTGCAATTATACCAAGACGAGCAACATTATGATTTGTATCCAAACCGAGAGAATAAGCATTTTCATAAGCTTCAAAAGCATCTTTCAGCTTATTCATTTTTTCAAAAATAATACCAACCATTTCAAAAGATTCAGCGTTTCTACGATGTTTTAGAACTTCGAAATAGAATGGTAAAGCAGCTTCCCAATTACCTTCATAGAACTCCTGAGCACCTTTTTCCTTTATTTTTTCAAGCTTGGCTCTAAGTTCAGCAGATTCGTAATTATTATTGTTTTCATGATGTTTTACACTTTTATTCTTTATAATCTGAGGTTCTAAGACTTCTGGTTTATCGTTAGAAACAGAAGCAGGTACGGTTTTTATTTCATCTTCATCACTGCGTTCAAAAAGAACTTTTCCCTTAGGTTCTTCTTCTTTTTTTGATTTATTTAATGCCATTTCCTTTTCAGCTTTTTCTTCTTGTTTAAGGCGGTCTAATGTTTGCTGATTAACATTAGGAACCACATGATTCTGTGCAACTTCATTTACCTGATAATAATCAGACTTGATATCATTAGAAGAATCTATGGAACCAGACTTGCCCACAGTAATTTCATCAGTCATAACCAATTCAACTTCGTCATCATTTTCAGGAGCCTCATAAAGAACCACTCCACTTCTAACGTTATTTGATTCATAGCCGGTCGAAGTTTTATTCAGAAGCTTCGCTTCCTTATGTCCCTGAATAAAAACAACCTTATTAGATGAATCTTCATTTGATGATTCAGAGAAAACACCAGTATTATTATTCGTATTAGATACATCTGCAGATACTATCAATGGGACTTCTTCTCTACTGTTAAATCTATTATTAGAGCCCAAATGCAATGATTCACTCACCCTGTTTTTTAAATCTAATAATTGGCGGATACGGTTATCAACATAATTTTCAACCTGCTGCTGGGTAATAACTGGCTGAAAATAAGCTGGCGGCATGGCAGCAGGCTGTGTCTGAGGAATGTTTTGAGGAGCAGTTTCAGGAACGGCAGCAGACTTTTCAGCAGTGTTCCTTGGTTCTTCCTTTATAGCAGGGATTTCTGCGGTTCTAATATTCGATACTTTTTTAATATTTTTAACATCAAAACTCTGACTTAATTGAAAAGAAGTGTCGCCATATTCTTTATTGTAATAATAGCCTATTCCTAGCCCAAACAAGACAATAACAAGCACTAATGAAGCATATGACTTCCAAGTGTTGGAATTCATAAAAACAAGGTCAGCAGCAGAATCATCAAAAGAATTATCGTCAATCTCTGTTTTTATTTCAGATGCTTTTTCAGCCGTAATATTAATTACTTCTGCATCTGCTTCTGCTTCAGGTTCAGAATATTGTATTTTTTCTGCCTGTTTTTCATTTTCAGTTTTCTCAGATTGAGTTATTTTTTCCTGACTATCCAGAACTATATTTTTATCATCTACTGCTTCAGAAGAATGATTTTCCAATAAATTCGCAGCATTGTTATTATTAGAAATAAGCAAATTTGCTGGCACTCCCATAGAAGGCAGCAAAACTCTTTCTACCTCAAACCAATCTCTAAAACTGCTGAAAATAGATAAATAATATGCGTCTTTGATGTTGTATATCCAGGTAAGAATGAAAATAACAGAGAGTATATAACAGATTACGATTATTAAATGAGGCCCAATAGAAGACATGAGCCATTCATATATAAAACCACCGGAATACAGATTATAACCAGCAAATAAAGAAAATACATGAATAAGAAGTAGGATTATTCCACGGTCAATATGACCAGCATAAATCTGCCCAGTTCCCATGAGTATAAAAGACATCAAAGCTGCCAGACCTGGATTCCTGGCAGATTTTTTCAAATGTTCACGTCTAAAATCCTCTACCCACGTGAAATTCTCTCTTTTATCTCTTTCCGACATTTAAAAACTCCAGTTCATTATGCTGTTAAGAGCTGAATCCTTGGCATCTTCTATCTTTTTCATTAATTTGTCTTTATAATCTTCGAATTTCTGCAAAATTACAATAGAAATAGGAATCAAAGTAGCTTTAGTAGTGTTTTTATATACAAACATATCATCTGAAACTTCTTCATTAATTTTGTATGCCTTAACATTCAGAGTTGTTTTATGTTTACCATCCGGACCATATTCTTTTACTTTTACAGGCAAGTACAGCTTTTCTGAAAAAATAACTTCGTAATGTCCCAGCTCAAAAACCTGAATAAATATTTCTTTCATCTTAGGAGTCATCTTTAAATGATAATGATAATCTCCATCAGGCATCTTTTCTCGTTTAATGGCTTCTATTTTAAATAATGCATTCAAAGTGCTTCTAGTCATATTTACAAATATCATTTTAGGATTAAACCAGGAAGAAAAGGAACCTAATTTTTCCCATAATGAAGACTTTTCAGTGGTATGAAAGAAACACTCATTTGTAGTATTTATATAAATCCATAATGTAGAACCGTTAAAAAACACACTAGAACTGCCATCAGTAAAAGTTATGGAAAACTTGTCCGGACTCTTTACGCGCAAAGTAACCGCAGAAGTTCCAATAGAATCTGAAAGTTCAACATTAGATTCTATGGCATTTATGCTCTCTGAATTTTTTTCCATTCTGTCAAAAAGCTGCTCTGCAGTAAAAGAAGCTGTTAAAGGCTCGATAAAACCTATAGAAGAGGTTGAACTAGCAGATAAATTAATAGTTAAAGATGGGGTTGCTGTATTAGGAGAAGCACTTTTAACATCTTCTGAAGCGAAACAAGCCATAGGAACTATAATTAAACAAAGAAGAGTTATTAATACTTTTGTTTTCATATACTGCTACCCAAATTTACATATTTTGCTTGTAAAAATAATAAAAAAAACACTTTTGTAAACTAATATTTTATGACTAACAACAGACTACAGATAAACTTAACCTTCTATTCTCTCTATCAATATCTTACATAAAAAAGTAAAAAGACAGCAACCAAAGCCAACACACCGATTACCCACCAAATATATTTATTGGCAGAACTCTTGTTTTCCATTTCCCATAAAGTGCATTCAAAGCTGTCTGTTAACATACTCGCATCCTGATAACCATAGAGGCAGTTCTGTTCCTGAAGTTCTCCTTCTGCATAAAAGAGAGTCGAGGGAAGGTTATTAATCTTCAACAATTTAGCTAATTCGGAAGATTGCTCAACATCAAGAACTTCGATTAAAAATTTTTCTTCATATTTTGGACGAAGTTCTTCTACGACTTTAATTTGAGCTTGACTTGGCTGGCACCAATTTGCAGTAAAACAAAGAGCTGCCGGCTTTTTATCTTGTATAACTGTTTTTTCAAATTCTTCAACTGTTAGCATTGCATTATTATAACACAAGAATTATTTAAATAAAGATTATTATTTTTTGTGCAAATTACTATTATTAGTAGTTTTTCTAATTAATTCCAAATTAACAGGGAATTTTCCATTTAACTCTGCAAACAAACCTTCTACTTTACCTTGCCCCTGTGCGCATAAGAACTTTTCAGAATAGCCTGTTAAAAAGCGCCCAACTACGGTTTGGCGGTCTACTCCTATTATTCCGTCTACTGCGCCAGACATGCCCAGATCTGTTACGACTCCAGTGCCTCCATTTGGCAGAATTCTGTTATCAGAAGTCTGAACATGGGTATGTGTTCCGTAGGCTATAGACGCTCGGCCATTTACATACCAGAAAAGAGCTAGTTTTTCTGAAGTTGCTTCACCATGAAAATCTACTATTAAAGGGATATCTGGAGGCAATGATTTATAAAGTTTATCAAAAGTCTCAAACGGGCAGCTGCATGTTTCCATAAAAACACGGCCTGCAAGATTAATAACAGCAATACTAGGCTTATCTTTTTTTGAAAAAATACGGCACCCGGTTCCACAATCGCCCTCTTTTAGCATATTATGAGGTCTCAGTATATAGTCATGGTTTGAAAGCACTTCAGGCCAGTCTGCTCTGCAAAAAATATGGTTACCGGTTGTTATAATATCTATTCCTGTTTCTCTTAGAAACTTTGCATGTTTTGCAGACAAACCATTACCTGCAGTAACATTTTCTCCGTTTGCTATAATCCAATCCGGCTCATATATTTTCTTTAACTCCGGAATAAGAGAGGCAACTGCTTCCCTGCCTGTCTTACCATAAATGTCGCCTAGCATTAATATTTTCATTTTCATTAAAACTAAAAAAATAATGGTTTGTAATACCATTATAGTTTTTATAATAAAGAAATATTGTTTAGAGGTTAGAGAAAAGAGATTAGAGAGCAGAGGATTGTTTAGATTGTAAACTAACGAAGTCTTATTAATTATCGATAGTTTGTAAACTAGCCAATTCTCTAAACTCTTACCTCTAAGCTCT
>JAFXRA010000302.1 GCA_017526725.1 Candidatus Rifleibacteriota bacterium | reverse complement strand
AGTAATTATAAGTTGGTAGAATATGTCCTAATGCCCCTCGTTGAGGAGGGGTGGCAGCCGTAGGCTGACGGGGTGGTGACCGAACTAGAGTTAACCCTGTTTAGCGATAGCGTCTTACTAACACTAATCTACACTAGGCGTTTTGGTAGTTGATGTAATGAGTGGTATAGACCGATGTTTATCGCATTAAACAAAGTTTACTACGGATTATGTCACCTCTCAGTCAGACATTTGTCTGACAGCTCTCCTCTAGGAGAGCCTTTAGGACATCTCCCCTTATTAAACTTTGGGAACAAGTATACAACAGAAATGACAGTTGGAGTAGAAACTTAAGCTGGATTGCCACGCCATCTAAAGATGGCTCGCAATGACGAATTGGAGATACAGCCAAAGGATATAAATATGTTCTCTCGGACGCAAAGTGAGATTCATCACTGTAGATGAAATAGCCATTGTAGAAGGGAAGTCTTGAATATGCTCCCCCAGAATGCGTTAGCATTGCTGGGGGAGCTGGCGAGCGATAGCGAGACTGAAGGGGTCTTTCATATTAGAATAAGACCCCTATCGTCAGCCTACGGCTGCCACTTCCCCCAACTACTTGGGGGAAGTTCTTAAAAAAATAGCCTCAATAGATTTTAACAAGGAGCAACAAAATAATGACACAGAGTCAAATAATAAGAGATAACCGAAATAACGGAAGTGTAGCTGATTTTTTAAAAGAAAGACTTAAAGACAATTCTAAGGTATCTATTGTTTCTGCCTATTTTACAATTTATGCCTATAATGCTTTAAAAGATAAATTTGATAATATACAAAGTATGCGTTTTCTTTTTGGTGAGCCAACTTTTGTAAAAGGTCTAAACGGCGACAAGAACCCAAAGGTGTATGAAATTGAAGATAGCAAACTTGAAATAAAGACTGAAAATCAGTTACAACAGAAGAAAATAGCAAAGGATTGTGCAGATTGGATACGCAAAAAAGTTGAAGTTCGGTCTATGGTTAAATCTAATTTTTTACACGGAAAGCTTTATCATATTGATGAAGATGGGGAACACTCTTCTGCTATAAGCGGTAGTTCCAATTTTACAACTAAAGGTCTAGGACTTTCACAAAATTCAAATATGGAACTTAATCTTATTGTAGATAGCGATAATCAACGCAAACAGTTATTAGACTGGTTCGATGAATTATGGAACAACTCTGATTGGGTTAAAGATGTAAAAGAAGATGTCTTAAAGTATATTGAACAGCTTTACTCAGAGAACGCACCAGACTTTATTTATTATAAAACTCTCTATGAAATATTCCACGATTACCTTGATGATCAAAAGAATAATAGCCTTTTGTATGCCGAGCAAACAGGATTTTTTGAAAGTGAAGTTTGGAATGCTCTTTATGATTTTCAAAAAGACGGCGTAAAAGGAATAATCAACAGAATTCAGAAACATGGAGGCTGTATTATTGCTGATAGCGTCGGTCTTGGTAAAACTTACGAAGCTCTTGCCGTAATAAAATATTTTCAATGTTTAAATTACAGAACATTGGTTATTTGCCCCAAGAAACTTTCTAGTAATTGGACTCTTTATCAGGCTCCTAAAAATAATGTTCTTAACCCATTTTTGAAAGACCGTTTTAATTATTCTGTGCTTTATCATACTGATTTGGGGCGAGAAAATGGAAAATCAAAAGCTGATGGAATAGATCTTTCTAACTTTAATTGGAGTGCTTATGATTTGGTTGTTATAGACGAGTCTCATAATTTCAAAGGTAACCCATTAGAAAAAAGAGTAGGTGACAATAACGAAGTTAAATTTAATCGCCCAAAATGGCTTATGGAAAAAATTCTAAAATCTGGTGGGGAAACTAAGGTTTTAATGCTTTCTGCAACGCCTGTTAATAATAATCTTCGTGACCTAAGAAATCAGATTTCATATATAACAGAAGGAGATAATTCGGCATTTAGCGAATCACTAGGCATTATTAACCTTGAGGGACTTTTCCAAAGTTCACAGAGACAGTTTACAGATTGGGCAAAGAAAAGACGCAGTGATAATCAGACAATTAAAGGATTGCTTGAAAAGCTGGATTCTGGCTTTTTCAAACTATTAGACGAAGTAACCATAGCCCGCTCTAGAAAGCATATAATCAAATATTATAATTTAAACCAGATTGGCAGTTTCCCTAAAAGATTAAAACCAATAGCAATAACAAGCGATATTGACGTAAAAAATGAGTTTCCATCTTACGATGAAATAGATAAAACTATTAGTGAATACAAACTGTCTGTTTATAAACCATCAGCATACCTTAAAGAAGAATTTAGAGATGAGGCTCTAACTATAATGAATGGCAAAAAATTCAGACAAGAAGACCGTGAAAATTATCTTGTCGGAATGATAAAGGTTAATTACCTTAAACGCCTTGAAAGCTCGATTTTTTCTTTTAATAAGTCTTTGAACAGAATCTTGGACATTATAAAAAACACTCTAGAATTAATCGAAAAATACAGGGCAAATGGTATAGATAAAGAAGTTGAAGATAATACAGAGTTTATTAATAGCGATGATGAAGATAGCGAAGCACAGATTGAATTAGACGAGTTTCAAGTTGGCAAGAAGAAAAAATACAGTCTTTCCCATATAGATTTAGATAGATGGGAAGCTGATTTGAAATCAGATAAAAATAAAATCATTATCCTTAAAAACAGTGCATCAGCTATAACTGCTGATAGGGATAAAAAGCTTGCTAAACTTAAAGAGTTGATAAAAGCTAAGGTTGAAAAGCCTATTAATGGAAATAACAAGAAGGTTATTGTTTTTACTGCATTTGGCGACACTGCTGAATATTTGTATAATAACCTGGATAAATGGGCTAAAACTACTCTAGGAATCAATACTGCTGTTGTTTGCGGTTCTAAGACCGATACTACTCTTGGAAAGAATGATTTTGAGCATATTCTTTTGAATTTTTCGCCGATTTCTAAGAATCGTTCAAAGCAGAAGCACGAAACAGACGACCAGATTGACTTGCTTATTGCTACTGACTGTATTAGCGAAGGTCAGAACCTTCAAGACTGTGATTATCTTATAAATTATGATATTCACTGGAATCCTGTAAGAATTATTCAGCGTTTTGGACGTATCGACCGTATAGGCTCAAAGAATGATTCTATTCAACTAGTAAACTTCTGGCCTACAGAAGACTTAGATGGTTATATCAATCTCAAAAACAGGGTTGAGGCACGTATGGCGTTAGTTGATTTGACTGCAACAGCCGAAGACAATGTTTTGCAGAATCCAGAATTAAAAGATTTGATTGACGAAGATTTGAAATACAGAACAAAACAGCTTAAAAAGCTAAAAGAAGAAGTTATAGATATTGAAGACTTGGAAGATGGTATTACACTTACTGATTTTTCGCTTGATGATTTT
>JAFXRA010000301.1 GCA_017526725.1 Candidatus Rifleibacteriota bacterium | reverse complement strand
CAAAATGCCTTTGGCATTTTGGGGGAGTTTCGGGTTAGAAGTCATGGTAGTGGAGCAGAATTGTGGGCTTACGGCCGGTTTTGTCAACCCAAGCGTCAGATATGGCATTATATAGGCCGTGATTGATTATTCTCTTGCCCACATAGAATTCTTTAATATTAGATGAAAAGCCTTTCTTGAAGGCAAAGAGCTTGTCTTTGGGGTCTAGTGACAAACCACCGCCAATATGCAGACATTCCAAGCCCATTTCGTGAGCTACTTTTGCCCCTTCCCATAAAAGAAAAGCTGAGCCCTGAAGGTCTTTATATTCTTCGTCAGAACCGCCTAGATGATAATGAGCTGACAGTTCGTCAAATAAGAATAAAGAAGAGGCGACGGGAATTTCCTGATTGTACAGAGCTATTCCAATAAGACCCATATCTTGTGATTCAGCAAGTGTTTTGAAATATGCGTCAGAGAAATAATAATATTTATCAGCATCAAGCCGATTCATTGTTGCGTCATATAGGTCTCTGAAACAAAGCATTGCATCTTCATCACTCAGAGGACACCAGACAATTTCGATACCGTTATTCACTGCTTTGAAATAATTGCGTTTTCTAGCAGAAATGCCGTTGTTCAATATCTCATTAAAATCGGGCAAAGTATTTATACAAACAGTCTTGCGGTTTAACTCAATAGAATAATGGCTGACAAAGAGATTGTGATTCATGGTTATGGGATTGAATCTGACAAATTCTGCAACAATATTCTTTTCTTTGGCTCATTTTATGAATTCCTGACTGAATGTCAAAGCATATTCATTGCCTGGGTCTCTTTCGTCGTTATATAAATAGCCATCTTCTGTGAAAATCATCGGCCCGCCGTAGCCATAGGGTGATTCAATGTCATAAAGGGGTTTATCTGTAAGACTTTTTGTCAGTTCATCTGGTATTTCTTTAACTATAAAAGGATAAAGAACCTTGATTTTGCAGTCTTTGGTGTCGTCTTCGTAATAGCATAACTGGGCTTTGCCTTCCAGATTGTTTTCCAAAGCCTTGCAGTATTGAGGCGAAAAATAGACTTTGCCTTGGAAATAAGGGGTGGAATTGTATATAGATTCCCATTTCTTAAAATCATCAATTATTTCAAAGTTCATTTTTCGATTATTTCTCCTAAATCATTCCAAGTAATTGGTTCATCTTCTGATAAATCTCTTAAAACGCGTCTGCTAAGTGCATTAATAAGTTGTTTGGGCTCTATGCCTCTTGCGGGGCGCTTAATTGCAACTTTGTCTCCGGTAAGGCTTTCTCCTGCTTTTATAGGTTTGGCGGCCACCAGACCTCGTCTGACCAGCGGAATATTTTTTATTTCGCTTTCTGATGGAACTTTGATTCCGTTGCCCATCATTGTAACAGTTTTTCTAACTGAATCGACATATTTCTTTAATTCATCAGGTTCTATGGAAGCTGCGTGGTCAGGGCCTTCCATTGTTTTATCTAAGGTAATGTGTTTTTCGAAGATTATTGCACCTAATGCTGCTGCTGCTATTGCTGCTTCATTGCCTGATGTGTGGTCTGAAAAACCAACAGGAAGATGGAAAGCATTCTGAATAGTTTGTATTGCTTTTAGGTTGCAGTCTTTGGCTGGGGCAGGGTATTCAGTTGTGCAGTGCATAAGCATTATATCTGATGCACCGGCTAGTTTAAGTGTATTAATTGCTTCTTCAACTTCTCCAAGAGTGCCCATTCCAGTAGATAAAATAACGGGAAGTTTTTTAAAAGCTATTGAATTTAAAAAGGGCAGGTTGGTTAATTCACCAGATGCGATTTTAATTGCTTTTACGCCGATATCACATAGAAAATCAAGACTAGTTTGTCCGTCTGGTGTTGATAAGAAGACTAACCCAAGAGATTCAGCATATTCTTTTAAATCAGCAAAATCAGCAAAATCAAGTTCTAAGCCTTTAAGCAGTTTATATTGATTTTCTGCAATTTCTTTTTGATAATCTGCTGTCGGAGCAAATTTTGAAGCACATTCCCAGGCTTTGAAGGTCTGAAATTTAACGGCATCAACACCAGCGCTATAGGCTGCATCTATCAGCTTTTTAGCAATCTCGGCATTGCCGTTATGATTTACGCCAATTTCTGCAATTATAAATGGAAGTCTTTTATTGTCTAGAAACATCAGCTTTTGTAATTCCCTATATCTTTGTATTTATCAATGTTTTTCTCAAACCAGTTAATTGTCTGAGTTAAGCCTTCTTTAAAAGAATATCGTGGTTTCCAGCCTAATTCTTTTTCGGCTTTAGAATAGTCGCCTAATAATCGCATAACTTCAGAATCTGCGGGTCTGTCTCTAAGAGAGTCATGCTGAATTTCTAATCTTGCTCCCATAATGTCGGCAATCAACTGCGCTGTTTCACCTATGGTATGTTCTTGCCCACTGGCAAGATTGTATATTTCAGCATTGTTGCTGCCGTTTAAAGCAGCTGCAAGAAAACCTTCACAAGTGTTTAATACAAAATTAAAATCTCGAACAGGCTTTGTATCGCCAAGTTTTATGGTTTTTCCCTTAAGAGCCTGGGTGATAATAGTAGGAATAACGGCTCGGAGTGACTGACGTGGGCCGAAAGTGTTAAATGGTCTGACGATAGTGACTGGTAATCCGAATGAGCAGGAATAAGCTTTTCCCATCATGTCAGCCGCTATTTTTGTGGCAGAGTAGGGCGATTGGGCCTGCAGAGGATGGTCTTCCTTTATAGGAACAGTAATTGCTGTGCCGTAAACTTCGCTGGTAGAGGTAAGAATGATTTTAGAAGTCTTATGAGATTTTGCGGCTTCCAAAATATTCATTGTCCCCAATAGATTTGTTTCAACGTAACTTTGCGGAGCTGCATAAGAATAGGGTATGCCAATCAGAGCTGCCAGATGGAAAATAATATCAATGTCTTTTACCACTGAATTTATTTGAAATGGGTCTCGGATGTCGCCATGAATAATAGTGAGATTTTCTCTGTCTGAGATTTCTTCGAGCCAGCCTATACTTGATGTTGAGTTGTATTTTACGAAGGCTGTAACCTTTGCACCTTTGTGTAAAAGCATTTCTGTCAAATGACTGGCGATAAAGCCGGCGGCACCTGTTACCAGAACTTTTTTGTTCCTTAGGTTTTCTATTGTGTTCATCAGTCAGAATACCCTTTTTGTTTTCTTTATGTTAGATAGCGATTAAGCCTAATTTAGATTTATTCTAATAGGAATTCTGCTTTTTATCAAGTCATCACTTTGCGAGGCTGTGCTAATTGCTACCCATTTTCATAAACGTATAGCTTTCAGGGCTAAAGCCCATACGCTATCACATCGCCAAGCGAAGCTTGGGGGTTGTGTTACGCTGCGCTGTGGGACACTTCGTTGTGGGACAGCAACTGATGTTGCTTGTGGGAAGAGTTGGAAGGGTTAGAAGTGATGTCCTAAATACCCCCTTTATTATATTTTGTACTGAACCCCAAAATTTGAACCTAAAAAAGTTTGTGTTTGCCATAGTCTTGAAGATAGAAGTATATATATGCTAGGATATAAAATATAAAAATTATTTGAATGCCTTTATTTATTAAAAGGAGTTTTGTAATGAGTGAAGAAATCAATGAAAAGTTTAAAGAATTGTCTCAAAAAGATAGCTTCAAGAAGTTAGAAGCAGGTTTGAGAAGATTAATAGAAATCGGCAATACAGATGTTCAGGAAATTTTCAAGAGTGCAGCTTTTCAGGAAATGTTCGATCAGGTTAGTCTGCTACTCGGAAAAGAAGTTAAACCTACACTTCTGATGATTGGTAAGACTGGTGTTGGTAAGTCATCTGTTTTGAATGCTTTGTTCTCTAACGGCACTGTTGGCGAAACTAACTTCGAAATTGGCGTAACTCCTACAACCAGAGATTTCGACAGAAGATTGCTTCGTTCTGATAAATGCGATATTGTTGCTGTTGATGCACCAGGGTTTGCTGATCCAACCAGCGAAGCCAGCATTGACGGAATGACTTACGAAGACAAGCTGATTGAATATGCAAAAACTAATGAAGCCCACATGGCTCTTCTTGTTTTAAAATGTGATGATAGAGCTCTTGAACCTGAATGCAAGTTCCTTAAAAAATGGTTTGCAGAAGAAAAACTCAAAGATTTCCCGATTATAATCGTTATAAATCAGGTCGATAAGATGCAGCCGGTTGAATCTTGGAAGCCGGAAAGCCTGAATCTGGATAATCCGATAAAGAAAAAAGAAAAGAATATTCGTGCATACATTGATTATGTTTTCTCTCTTAACGAATTCAAGCCGCTCTGCGAAAACGGTAGAATCGTCCCCTTTGCTTCACCAGCACAGGAAACAGATGAAGAAGATGATTATGAACCAAGGGCACCATACAATGTTAACGTTCTGAAGAACAGAATATATGAATTACTGCCTGTTGCCGCTAAGACTCTTTATGCACGTGCTGCAAAAATGTTAGATGAAGAAGGAAGCCGTATAGTAAACTATTATTCTATTGCTGCAGGAGCCGCTGTTGTCGCAAACCCTTTGCCAGGCGCTGATTTTATCTCTATTTCAGCAATTCAGGTTGCTATGACTGTTCATTTAGGCAGACTTTATCATGTGGAACTTTCAAAACAGGCTGCTTTGTCTCTGTTGACTCCAGTGTTGACCTCATTGGGCGGCAGATTAACAGCTCATACAATCGTTTCATTGATTCCTGGCATTAAAAACTGGGTTGGTGCACCATTAGCCTGCGGTATAACCATGACTGTCGGTAAGGCTGTTAACTCTGTTTTAGCTTCAGGCAAAAGAGAAATAACAGTTGATGATGTTAAACGTGAAGCTGCTAAATACAGCGAAACAGATTTCAAGAAAATGTTTGATGAAATGACCAGTAAATAATATCTGAGTCTGATTTATACAGGGTGTGATTGGTTTTGTTGTAAAGACTAATCACACCTTTACTTTAGCTGATATAAGGGATTTTATACAAATCAGCTTTAGTTCTCAAAATCCTTGAATTCCTGACCGGCTTTAATATAGTCCTGGGGGGTACCAATATCGAGCCAGTAGTCGGAAACAGGGTAGCAGCCGACAGTTTTGCCGTTTTTTATTGCTGTATTAATTAATTGAGGCATGTCATAACGGGTATTTTCAGGAATATACTGAAGAATTTCTGGTGAGACTGCATAGATTCCAGCGTTAATAAAAATGTTCTGTGAAGGTTTTTCTTCTATGCTGATTAACTGACTGCCATTCAGTTTTAATACTCCGTATGGAACCTGAAAACTGAATTCTCTTGTACATAGAGTCAGTGAATTATGATTTTGCTGATGAAATTCTAAAAGACTGCCAAAATTAATAGGTGAAATAATGTCGCCGTTAATTACTATAATTGTCTCTGATGTCTTGGTTGGAAGCAGAGATAAAGAGCCTGCGGTTCCTAAAAATTCTTTTTCTTCAAGGTAAGATATTTGTGCACCGTTGATAGGGTGGTTTTCAAACCATTCTTTTATTTGTGAGCCTTTATAATTAATAGAAATATATATGTTCTCTATTCCGTGCTTTTTTAATTGCTCAGCAATTATGGCTATTACTGGTTTCCCACCAACTGGTAAAAGAGGTTTTGGTGTGTTTTGAGTCAGACTGCCCAACCTGGAACCAAGGCCGCCAGCCATTATAACTGCAAAATTGGGACGCTTTTTACCTGCAATTAAATCTTTTAAAAGAACTAGTCTTAGAACGTGCTTCTCGCTGTCTACAATAGGCATGTGTTTAATAGAGCGATTGGTCATCATGAAAAGCAGTTCATCATCTGTAGTGTTTAAACCGGCTGTAATAGGGGAGGGGTTCATCAGACTGTTTATAGGTTCGTTGAGGCTGGAACCTTTTATGAGCCCGCGGCGGATATCGCCGTCTGTGACAGTTCCTATAAGGTGCTTGTTTTCGTCAACAACAAGAGCAATTTCGACAGCGGTATCGTCTATTACTTTGAGGGTATCGATTATGCTGGTATTAGGATATATAAGTATTCGTGATAGTTCCATAAAACCTATTGTACAATATCTTATTATAAGTTACAAGATTCAAGATATAAGATATAAGATTCAAGTTATGAGTTACAAGTTATGAGTTACAAGTTATGAGTTACAAGTTACAAGTTATAAGTTACAAGTCATAAGTTACAAGTCATAAGTTTAGTGGTAAGTGGTTGGTGGTAAGTGGTTGGTGGGACGAGGCTGAAGCCTCTGTGAGACAATTGCTGACGCAATTTGTGGGACGTTTCACTGTGGTAATTGATAGAATTGTTAGAAACGTTCAAATCGTTCAAAGAGTTCAAATCGTTCGAATTGTTTAGCTCTTTCATAAAAACTAACCTTAGTTTCAACAATTTGAACAACTCGAACAATTAGAACAACTAGAACATTGCTTTAATCAATTCCCACAGGCTGTGAAACAGCCGTATCACAACGGAGTGTCCCACAGCGAAGCGTAACCCATAAATAAGGTTGAGTAAGCGACTATCATTATTATGAATATTAAATAATCTTTTAATTATTTTTAAAATATACTATGTCATTAATGTTTTTTATGATAAATTCTAATTATGATTAGCGATTTAGAGAGCATAAAGAAAAACGCAAATATATACCAGTTATCTGATGATTTCGTTGTTATTGCAGGTAAGACAGCTAAAGACAATGACTTTATAAGCTTCAAGGTAGCTGGGCCGAATGACTGGTGGTTCCATTCTCATGGAGTTCCCGGAAGTCATGTTTTATTGCGTTCTTTAAATGGTGCTGAGCCAGATAAAAAATTGTTAGAAATAGCTGCTTCAATAGCTCTATGGCATAGCAAGGCTAAAAATGCTGGTGTTGCACCTGTATCTATGACAAAGGCTGTTAATGTTACAAAGCCTAGAGGTGTTCCGACCGGCACTGTAAATATTACAAAGGATAAAACTTTAAAGGTTAGACCAGGTCTACCTAAAAATATAGGAGAATAATATGATTTATCAGGAAAGTATAAAGACTACCGCTTCTCAACAAATGCTTAATGTTACAGAATATGTTCAAAAAGCAGTAGAAGATTCTGGAATAAGAGATGGTTTTGTTATTCTCTCTGTACCTCATACAACGGCTGGTATAACCATTAATGAAAATACTGACCCTAATGTGGGTCGCGATATTCTAAGAAGATTGGAAAAGGTTTTTCCAGTTAGTGACCCTATGGATGGGCACGCCGAAGGCAATAGTGCTGCGCATTGTAAATCAAGTTTTATGGGAACCAGCCTGACTTTAATGGTTGAGGATTCTCGTCTTGTATTAGGCACTTGGCAAGGTATTTTCTTCTGTGAATTTGATGGACCTAGAATTAGAAAACTGATTATTGGCGTCTACGAAGATAGATAATTAAAAGTGCTTATAGTATTATTTGAATGTTTGTTTAATTTAGTATTTTTCTACTGCTTATATAAGGTATACCAAAAAATCCATTTTTTACATAAAGTTTAAGCTGGTCATTTTCTTTTGCTCTTTGTTGCAAACTGCTTGGAACTTCTAAATATTCGTGCCCTCCGACTTGTGGCATAAAATGTATTTCATAATGATGATTTACACCGCGTTTTGGGCCACGAGTAGTATAATGAACAGATTTCGTAATAGTTACAATATGTTCTTCCCCTGTTGAAAAATCTAAAGCATAATTTCCAAAATGAGTTATTGTAAAACCACATAAAATTGAAACAGAAAAAATATATATATAAATACCTAAACCTATAAATGGATGTTTGTTTTTTATTTCAAAATCTCTAGAATGGTATTCATCACTTATTTTAAATAATAGCAAAGTCATAATAGATATTGAAAACATTATGATTGTTATGAAAGGAGCTGTTTTAAGAGGTTCATCAACAATATCTATACGACTTAACCAAAAATATAATATATAATAGAAAAAGGGCACGAAAAAAAACAATCCAGAATATCTTGATAAAAAAGGGAAGTTTTTTCTAAATAGTTTATAGTATTTCTGATCTTGAGCTATCTGATAATCTGATTTATTTTTCGTACTAGTGTTTGGAGAAAATGACGAAAAAGATAATAAAGAAATTATAACGAGTATACCTACTATAAAATAACATATTCCCATAAAATTTTTCCTGTCATCAATTGAATAATGAAATTTTCTAATTTAATATTTTTTTATTACTTATATAAGGTATACCAAAAAATCCATTTTTTACATAAAGTTTTAGTTTGTCTTTTTCTTTTGCTCTTTCCTGTAGGCTACTTGGCACTTCTAAATAGTAATGACCACCAACTGATGGACTAAAATGAATTTTATAATGATGAGTCGTTTTGCCCTTATTACTAGTAGTAGTGTAATGTTCAGATTTAGTAATAGTAACAATATGTTCTTCGCCACTTGAAAAAAAATCCAATGTGTAGTTACCGAAATGAACAAGAGTGGTTCCACAAACGGCAGATACTGAATATATAAAAATTAAAAAACTTATAATTATAAATGGACTCTTTTGTTTTATTGCCCAATCTCTTTCTTGATATTCTTTGCCTACTTTTAATGTTAATACAAACATAAATGCTAAAGAACAAACTATGATATTAATTATAGGCTTTGTTCCTAATGGCTGATCAACAAAGTCAATACGACTTAACCAAAAATAGAGCATAAAGTAGAAAGCAGGACCGAAAAGGAAGACAAAAGAATAAGTAGATAAGAAAGGAAAGTTTCTATAAAATAGTTCTGCGTATTTTCTATCTTGAGCTATTTGATAACTAGTTCTATTTTTTGTGCCTGTATTAGGCATAAAAGATAAAAAAGCAACTATAAAATGCATTACAAAGGAAAACATAGAAAAATACGAAAACATATTATAGTCCTAATTTAATAATTTAGACTAGATTGCACCCCAGAATGCGTTAGCATTTCTGGGGCAGTCTTTTTTTTATAATTTAACTTCTTTAAGTGCTTCTTCTAACCAGGGCAGGTCGCGCTTACAATCAGCGGCTACAAATGCTTTGTCCACATCTGTCCATTTTGATGGGTCTACATGCTTGCAGGCATTCTTCAAATAAGACATTCTAAGCTTCTGCATATCCTGCTTGTGACCAGTTACCTGAATGAGGTGTTCAGGAATAACAATGCTCTTACCGTTTACACCTTCGGTTGGGTCGCCTCGGCGAACTTCTATACCCATCTGTCTGGCAAAGGAAAGCTGAGAATTGTGGTGTTTACCAGCTCCGGTATATTCAGTTTCCTGAACAACAATAATCTGGTCTTCATCCATTTCACGAGCAAGTGTAACTGCGCCAGTCAGGCTTGTATTGCCAGCGGGGCCTCTTTCCATACCTTCTAACTTGGAAAGTAATTCGGTTACATAGAAAACTTCGCCCTGTCTAACCAGTATGTAGTCATCCATATAGCGCAAACTTCTAGCTGCATTTCTTGGAACATCTGCTCTATCAGGCCATACTGCAAAGGGAACACCAAAACCGGTGTGACCAGTTGTAAATGATTTTCTATTGAAATCGTGGTCTGAAGCCATATGTAAACCTGATAAATCTACGGAGCAAGCCACAACTCTAGCATTACAACCAGCAGCAAGCATACCTCTAGCTGTTCCTGTTAAGTTACCGCCGCCAGCTTGAGTAATCAAAACTGCATCTGGGTCTTTGCCAGTCTTTTCTCTAACCTGATGAACTAGTTCATAACCAAGGCTTTCTACGCCTTTGATTCCGAATGGAGTATAGAGAGAAGCGTTGAAATAACCGGTTTCTTCAAGAACCATAAGGTTATAGTAGAAGAGTTCAGGGCCAACAGTAAGTCTTATGACTTCTGCGCCGAAAGCTTCGCATTTTCTTGCTTTTTCAACTATTTCAGGCTGACCAATTTTGTTGGAATCGTATATTTCTTGAACTACGATACATTTCAAACCACGCTGAGCTGCTTGTGAAGCAACAGCAGCACCATAGTTACCAGAACTTGCTGCAACCATGCCTTTATAGCCTTTTTGCTGTGCAACATAAGCAGAAATGGAGGCACGTCTTGCTTTGAAGCTTCCAGAAGCATTTGCAGCTTCGTCTTTAACGAAAATTCTAGCACCTTTGCCTGGTTTGCAGGTTTTGCGAACTGCATTGGTAAGGTTTTTCAATTCATAAAGTGGAGTATTACCAACTTTGGTTTCGGCTTGAATTCTAACAACATCGTCAAGAGTGAAACCGCAGTCATCCATCATTTTTTCGTAGTCGAAGGCCAGTTCGCCAGTTTTGTAAACATCGTAATCAAGACCCATAGACATTTTCATGATTTCGTTTTTGCGGGCCATCACTGCCTGATAGGAAGTATCTCTGCTCATATTTCACCTCCTAGACCGATTGTTAGAAGTTCTTCAACGGTGTCTCCGAAAGAGTGTTCGTAGTGAGGTCTAACTAAAACCAAGGTTCCGTCAACGATTCTACCGCTAAGAGTTTTAACGGTAACTTCAGTATTCAATTCAGCATCTTTCTGCAAGAAGCCTGAAACTCTCATTACATAAGGCACTTTCTTGGTGTCTTCTGGAACCTGCGGTGCACGCTGTTCTGGAGTTAATAATACTTTTTCAATTTCAACCCATGTTCCTGCTTTAACCATATTAAAAACCTCTATTGTAAGCTGTTTCGCCCATTAGACAAGCTGGAATTGGCATGTCTGACATACGTTTCAAACCAGGATTGGCTCTGAAAACTAACGGAATCATGTTAACTGCAGCTGCCATTGTTCCCTTACCACCTGGAATTTCTGGTTTAATAGAAAGGCTGATATTGGGGTCGCCTGTAATCTTGATGTAATCGCCAGTATCAACTTTTTCAACTTCGGGGTGAATCTGCTGTGGGTGAATAAGCTTAATTACTTCAACGCCTTTGCTGTAGCCGACAGCGATGTGGCGGCAGCCTGCAACCATGCCTGGTTCAACTTTTACAACTGGAGTTTCACGATGAGTATTGCTTATGATTGGTTCTCTGGTCTGTTCTATTTTATCAACGCCAAGACCGAGAGCGTCAGAAATCATTGTGATAGATTCTGGGAAACCAATGTGACCGACTATTGAGCCGTCTTTGAGGCCAGCATAGAAAGCTTCTGGAGTAGTGCCTACGCCCTGAGTTTCCATAACTGTTTTGCCGAATGGAGAGAGGTCGTTGATTCTGCTTGCTTCGATGTGCTTAACGTTTAAGCAGGCACCAGTGAGATTGATAACCATCTGGTCCAATACAAAACCAGGGTTAATGCCGGTTCCAAGAACTGTTACATTATGCTTTCTTGCCAATTCATCAATTTGCTTAGCAAGTTCTGGTTCCTGAGCAGCTGGGCAGGACATTTCTTCTGCAATAGAAATAGCGTTAATGCCGCTTTCAATGATAGTCTTAAGACTTGGGAAAATCTTTTTGGTAAATGAGTGTATTGCCTGAAGACAAACATCAACTTTGTCTTTCTTTAAAACTTCTTCGGGCTTATCGGTAACAATAATGCCTGTCTTTTTGCCTAGTTCAAGAACATCTCCGATGTCTTTACCGACAACTTCTTTGCGCTGGTCGATAACACCGACAACTTCAAGACCAGACTTCTGAAGCATCAAGCGGACCATGCCGCTTCCCATAGCACCAAAACCCCACATAGCAACACGAATTTTATTCATAGTTAATCATTCCTTTTGATTAAAATATTTCTCTTCAAGTAGTATATCACAAACCGTGAAATAGATAAAAGATATAAGATATAAGACCTAAACTTGAGATATAAGATGTAAGAAGGTGATACGAGGCTAAAGCCTCTGTGAGACGATTGCTGCCGCAATCTGTGAGACGGCATCTATCGCTGCCCGTGGTAGTTGTTGTAAAATATAAGACCATAGATGGAGACATAAGATTTCTTATAACTTGAAGTGTCCCACAGCGCAGAGACCCTTCCAACCCTTCCAATCCTTCTAACCCTTCTAACTCTTATAACAATTCCCACAAGCAGCTATGCTGCTGTCCCACAACGAAGTGTCCCACAGCGTAGCGTAACACTAAAGTTACAATATGTAAGATACAAGACCATAGATGGAGACATAAAATTTCTTATAACTTGAATATAGCAGTTGTTTCTCTTAAACAGAACCTAGAATAACAGATAGCTGAGAGTTAATGATTTGAATGCTTGACTTAGGTGGTTTGAAAAACTAAACTATAATTCAAACTCAAAAAGGTGATATGGCTATGGAAACAAAAGAAAACAGAAGTCTACTGACTGTTAAAAACATAAAAATTCTTTTGTTTATTATTTGTATTATTTATGTTCTTTCACCCTATGACTTTATTTATGACTTCATACCTATAGGACGAATTGACGATATTATTGCTTTATTCGCGGCTTTCTTTCTTGGTAAATCAATCTTTTTCCCCTCACGATCAGAATTGTATGCAAATTATATTCCTTATTTCAAAAAAGAATACCCTGAAGTTTTCAGTAACTACGATTCTTTATTAAAATCATTAGGGAATGATGAAAAATACAGCTTTTATAAGGAAGAAGCCGGCAAAGTTTTCGATGAATTGATGAAAGTTTATATAAATACTGTTGAATCAGATAAGCGTATAGAAAAATTCGACGAATTAAGAGACAAGTTACGTGATACGCTTTATACCAGTGATAAGAGCAACCGCGCTCAAGAAGGTGTTGAAAAATCAAAGCAGTTGATTGAGCGATTGGATAAAGAAGAAAAGGAATTAAGAAATTATATAGAAAAAGCTCAGGAAGAAATAAATGCTACTGCCCTTGATTTTATCCATGTAACCACAGAAATAGAGCTTTCAAAGGCATCTGGTGAATTGGCCGAGCCTTCAAAACTTTCTTCTCGAAGCAAGAGTTTAAGCTATATTGCCTCTAATTTGCCAGTTACTACAGGTCTTACAGAAAACACAAAAGACTGATTAAATCAGAAAATCTATTATAAGGAGACTAAGATGAGAAAAAGTATTCTTTTCCTAATTGCTATGATTCTTGTAAATTCGTCATTAGTAGCTAATGACTGCGTTTTCTATGTAAATGGAAATCAGTTAGTTCCCTCAGACCAAGAATCTGATATATCAGTAAAAAAAGAAATACTGACTATTTCTTTACAAGATAACGGTTTTACAAAAGTTGATGTTTATTATGAATTCAATAATAATAGCCAGAAACCTAAGACCGTTCTTATGGGATTTGAAGCAGATAATCCTTATAATGCTGAAGAGCCTTTTAATCCGAAGGGGGTACACCCAAACATTTATAATTTTACTGTTAATATGAATGGCAGTGTGTTGCCTTATTCAAATGCTATAGTTGAATCTGAAATTCCTGAAGGCTTTAAACCTTTAGATTTGAATACCTGGAAAGCAGAAGGCCAGGCTTATGAAGACAGCGGTTACCAGGTGCTTCAAAATGGTGATAAAACAAAGAAATTTTCTTATGCTTACAGTTTTAAAGCTACTTTTGAACCTGGGATTAACAGAGTAGTACACTCTTATAATTATGATACTTCTTTTGGTGTTGGCCAGGCTTTTATGATTGATTATAAGCTCACACCTGCAACAAGATGGGCTAATAAACAGATTGACGATTTTACTCTTGTTATTCGAGCCGATAATACCGCGAAGCATTTTAGAATTAATAAAGCAGCATTTAAAACAGGTGAATTTAAACTTATTGAAGGCGTTGGAAAATGTAGAGATACCAAATATGCAGATCAAGATTGGGTTGAATTTTCCTTACGAAATGGCGTTTATTCATGGCATTCAGATAATTATAAGCCAGCAGACGAATTGGCTATTTATTCCTGTGAAAGCTTATATTATGATTATGATAACGACAAAGAACCTTTAAAACTAGGCTCTACTTATGATAGAAGCAGAACTTTTACTTATATGCATCCAATTGATACAGAATTTAAAGTAAGAGTAGCCCATAATCTGCCTTATGCACATCGTGGCTATGTTTTTTCAAAACCAGAATTAAAGGAATATTTTGAAAAATTCTGGTGGTATATACCTGACCCGCAATATAAACCTAATACTGATGACTTTACAGAAAAAGATTGGGAATTTGTTAAGAAAGAAAAAGACAAGGAGTAAATATGAAAATGAACCGCGGCTTTAAATCTTTTACAAAATATGTTTTGTTTTTAAGTCTAGCCTTTTTCTTTTCAAATAATCATGTTTATTGCCAAACAAATTCAGATGAT
>JAFXRA010000300.1 GCA_017526725.1 Candidatus Rifleibacteriota bacterium | reverse complement strand
CTTTCTTTGAAAATGTCTCAGAGTAAGCCTAGATACAGTCGTTTACTCGCTTTGCGTGACAGCAAGGCTTTTGGAAAGTTCAACGATGCCAAGAAGCGAATTATAGAATCTCTTATACGCTCTGCTGAAAAAAGCGGCATAGCATTAGAAGGCGAAAAGAAAGAACGCTTCAATGCTATCGTTAAGAGAATGACAGAAATTTCCAACAAGTTTTCTAATAATCTGTTGGATTCAACCAAAGCATTTGGTCTTGAAATTACAGATAAAGCTGATACAGAAGGCTGGCCAGAAATGTTAAGAATTCTTTCTGCTGTTTCATATGCAAGAAAGAATAATACCAGACCAAGCCCACAGAACGGCCCATGGCTTATAACACTTGATAGCCCATGTTATCTGCCTTTTATGCAACATTGCCGCAATAGAGACCTTCGTTTCAAGGTTTATGATGCTTATGTTACAAGGGCTTCTTCTGGGGAATTTGACAACTCTGGTTTAATAGTTGAACTGCTCAAGCTTCGCAAAGAACAGGCTCAGCTTCTAGGTTATAAAAACTATGCTGAAATGAGTTTAAGTAGCAAAATGGCTCAAAATATTGATAATGTTAAAAAGATGATTGATGAGCTTGAAGTTGCTTCTAAGCCAATAGCAGCTAAAGAACAGGAAGACTTGGTAAAATTTGCTCACGAAAATGGATTCGAAGGCGAATTGATGCCTTGGGATACTCATTTCTGGTCTGAAAGACAGAGAGAAAAACTTTTCTCTTTTACTGAATCTCAGATAAGACCATATTTCCCATTACCAAGAGTTTTAGATTCTCTGTTTAAGCTTTGTAACAAACTTTACGGTATTACAATAAGAAAATCTGAATATTCTAAGATTCCTAGATGGCATGATGACGTAATGTTCTTCAATATTTTTGATGAACAGGACAACATGATTGCTCATTTCTATCTTGATGCTTATTCTCGCCCATCAGAAAAACGCGGCGGCGCTTGGATGAACACATGTAGAAACAGACGTATTTTCAACGGAAAGGTTGTAAGACCCGTTATTTACGTTATTTGCAATGGCACTCCAGCAATGGATAATCAGCCTTCTTTAATGAGCTTTTATGAAGTTAATACACTATTCCATGAATTTGGTCATGCTCTTCAGGGAATGCTGACAACCATCGATGAAGCAGATGCTTCTGGTGTTGCAAATGTAGAATGGGACGCTGTAGAGCTTGCCAGTCAGTTTATGGAAAACTGGTGCTTAAATCGCGAAACCTTCTTTGGCATGGCTAAGCACTACAAGACAGGCGAAACCATTCCTGTAGAATTTTACGAAAAGATAAAGCAGTCTGAACGATACAGAGCAGCTTATGCAATGCTCAGACAACTTTCATTTGCTAAGATAGACCTCTATCTCCATAGCGATTATGATGTTGACGGCAAGGAAACACCCTTCGAAGCCTTCGAAAAAATCAATAACGAAACCTGTCCCACAAAGCTTTATAAGAATGACAGATTCTTATGTTCTTTTTCTCATATCTTTGCTGGTGGCTACAGCGCTGGTTACTACAGCTATAAATGGGCTGAAGTTCTTAGTGCAGATGCATTTGCAGCCTTTGAAGAAGCCGGTTTGGATAATGATGAAAAAATAGTCGAAATCGGTCATCGTTTCAGAGATACAATCCTAGCTCTTGGCGGAAGCAAACACCCTGCTGAAGTTTATAGAATGTTCAGAGGCAGAGACGCTACAACAGCGGCATTGCTAAGACATACTCTTGGTATAGGTGAAAAATAAAAATTTTTATTGATTATTTCTAAGAAATAAGTTATAAAGCTCCGACAATAAATTGTAATGTAAAATTTTCTTAAGGAGATAAATATGGAAAATTCTAATGGTGGTATTATTGCGCTACTATCTTCAGGAGTTATGTTCCTGGTTATGTTTGCAATTCTTATTGTTTTGTTGATTGCAGCTTGGAAACTTTATGTTAAAGCTGGCAAACCAGGTTGGGCTGCTATTGTTCCTTTTTATAATATTTGGGTTATGGGCGAAATCATTTACGGTAGTTCTAATGCTTGGAAATGTTTGCTTATGCTAGTTCCTGGTATTGGCGGTATCTTTGGTTGGCTTTTCCTGTTCAGATTCGCTCAGGTTTTCGGGAAAGAAGTTCTTTTCTGTGTTCTGAACATTTTCTTCCCATATGTTATAATGCCAATGATGGCTTTTGGTTCAGATAGTTACAAGGGCCCTATTAACTCTGTATTTTAATTAGAGGGAAAAAAACTCTGATAGTTAAAACTATCAGAGTTTTTTTTTATTTAGAGTTTTCCCATAAGATCTAAGGTACATACTTCCATAAAAGTGATTTCTCTATTTTCTTTTTTAGCAGCTATTAAGACATTTGCGACTTTATTTATATGGCCACCTCCAAGAACATGAGCTTCTAATAGATCGATATCAACATCAATACCAGCTTTATGCAGATTAATTGCTGTCATTACTATAGGATACGGGTTTATCCTGCGTATTCGCATAGAAATTAATTGAGTCGGGCTAATTTTTAAACCGGCATTTGAGGCTGTAATAATAAGAGAAATAGGACATAAATAGTTTAATACAGCAATCATTATAAAGGGTGCTAATATCATTATAATAGATATAAATGTTATTGGTGGCATAAGTTATCCTTCATTCGTTTTACATTAGACTAATTATAAAAATAGTGATACCTTAAAGTAAAGAACTTTTAGGCAAGGGTGATTAATATGAAGTGTGAATATCGTAAAATAACAGATAAAGGTATTAAATTAGAAAAAATAGGCGAAAGAGAGTTTCTGGTAGTTGAACCACAGGTTTTAACAGAATTAGCAGAAACAGCTTTTCACGATTTAGAATTCTATTTAAGAGCAGAACATCTTGACGAATGGGCAAAAATTGTAGACGACAAGAATGCTTCAGATAATGAACGTTTTGTATGTAGCAGTCTTATTAAGAATGCAATAATAGCTTCTGAAGGCAAATTACCACTTTGTCAGGATACAGGAACCGCTACTATTTTTGCTTGGCGTGGTGAACGAGTATTAACTGGCGGTGATGATGAAAAATTGCTTACTGACGGTATAGCTGCTGCATGGAAGAACAACTGCTTAAGATATTCACAAAATGCTCCTATAACCATGTTTGAAGAAAAGAACACAGGCAACAATATGCCTCCGCAGATAGATATTTCCTTTGCTAAAGGCGATGAATACCGATTTATGTTTATGGCAAAGGGTGGTGGCTCTGCTAATAAGACTGTAATGGTTCAGGCTTCAAAAGCAATTCTGAACGAAAAATCTCTTGAAGAATTCTTAAGAGAAAAGATAAAAGGTCTTGGTGTTGCGGCTTGCCCGCCTTATACCTTAGTCGTAGTTGTCGGCGGCACATCTCCAGAATTGAATTTAAAGACCATGAAACTGGCTTCTACAGGTTGGTATGATGAACTCCCAACTAAGGGTGATGGCTTAGGTAGTCCATTTAGAGATTTGGAATGGGAAAAACGTGTTCTTAAGATTGCTGAAGAAACAGGGTGGGGTGCTCAGTTTGGTGGCCGTCACATGGCTATGAGTGCAAGAGTTATCAGAATGGCTCGTCATGGCGGTTCCTGCCCGATTTCAGTAGGTGTTTCATGCAGTGCTCACAGAAACCTTGCAGCAGTAATAAATAAAGATGGCGTATTCCTTGAAGTTACAGACAAGAACCCATCAAGATTGCTTAACAAATGTATTGAAGGCGGGGTAAAAGCTGATAAAATCGACTTGAACAAGCCTATGTCTGAAATCTTAGCTCAGTTGGGCAAGCATATGGCTGGCGATATGGTTTTGCTAAACGGCACATTAATAGTTGCTAGAGACATGGCTCATGCACGTATTCACGATATGGTAGAATCAGGAAAGCCTGTTCCAGAATATTTCAAGAATCACCCGGTTTACTATGCAGGCCCTGCTAGAACTCCCGCTGGTTACGCCATAGGAAGCTTCGGACCAACTACTGCACAGCGCATGGATGGCTATATGGACTACTTCATGAGCAGAGGTGCTTCAATGGTTACTTTGGCAACGGGCAACAGAGCTGACTCTGTTATTCAGGCTTGCAAGGCTCACGGTGGTTTTTATTTGGGCACAATTGGCGGCGCTGCTGCTTTAATTGCTGCAGAAAATATTAAAAAGTCTGAAGTCATAGATTTCCCTGAATTTGGGATGGAAGCCGTTCATAAGATTGAAGTCAAAGATATGCCAGCGTTTATCATCTACGATAATAAGGGCCGCAGTCTTTACTGAGATATAAGATAT
>JAFXRA010000299.1 GCA_017526725.1 Candidatus Rifleibacteriota bacterium | reverse complement strand
GTTATAAGGGTTGGAAGAGTTGGAAGGGTGAGAAGTGTTACGCTACGCTGTGGGACACTTCGTTGTGAGACAGCGACTGAAGTCGCTTGTGGGATATTGTTCGGGACAGTTGAACGTGAGACATCAAATTAGATATAAGAGAAGTCTACACATTTGTCATAAAAAGGATAGCGTATGGGCTTTAGCCCTGAAAGCTATACGTTTATGACAATGGGTAGATTACACAGAGTTGACAACCAAGCGAAACTTGGTGTGATTGGTGGATAACAAAAACCCAAGAAGCATTAGCTTCTTGGGTTTTTGCTTCTAGATATAATAAATATACTTAGAAAACGAAGTTTCCGTCTTTAAATACTTGAACTTCTTTGTTGTTCTGGTCAATGCCGATAATCGACATATCTCTGGTTCCGAACATGAAGTCTAAGTGAACCATAGAAATGTTGCTGCCTCTAGCCTTAAGTTCATCTTCAGAAAGGTCTGTTCCATTTTTGATATTGTATGGGAAACTAGTTCCAACAGCCATATGGCAGGAAGCATTTTCGTCTATAAGACCATTATAGAATATTCTGCCCAGGTTAGAAATTGGAGAATCATGAGAAATCAAAGCTATTTCGCCAAGATGCTTAGCGCCTTCATCAGTATTCAAGAAGTTCTTAAGGCTTTCATAATTTTCGCTTGCGCCAAAATCAACTACAACGCCGTCTTTAAATTCAAACCAGAAATCTTTAACAAGCTTGCCAGAAATGCAGAGAGGCTTAGAAGCAAACACTTTGCCGTTGGTCTTTTTGTTATGAGGCATACAGAAAACTTCTTCTGTCGGCAGGTTGGGAATAAAGGAAACGCCCTTTGTAGTAACCATTGCGCCGCCAGCCCAGACATGGTTATCTACTAGACCTACAGTTATATCTGTTCCAAGGCTATTTTTACATCTAAGTTCCTTGAACTGATATTCTGTAAGTTTTTTCTTGTGTTCTATAATCTTGTCTGTGTGTTTCTTCCATTCGGCGATTGGGTCGTTATCGTTAGTGATGCGGCACATATAGAAGATATCATCCCACATTCTGTTTATAGCTTCTACTTCACTGCAATATGGGAAAACCATTTTTGCCCATCTTGGATTCGGGAAACTGATTATGCACCACTGACCTTCATTTTTAGCTGTGTAGTTCTTTATATCTTCATTGCCCTTCATAGCATCAGCGTGGGCTTTTTCTATTCTGCCTATTCTTCCGGAATCTACATTTTCCATTAATCTAGGATCGGAACTCAAAATATTAATTACTGCACAGCCACGTTTCTGATAATCTCTTGCCTTATCAAATTCCCACTGAGGGTGTCTCTTTAAAGCTTCTTCATCTGCATTTAACATTGTCATCAGACCACATATCGGGTCAGCCCAGTTTACAATAACTTCACCAGCTCCAGCGTTATAAGCAGCTTCAACAAAAGTTCTAATTTGTGGAACGTGCTCAACACTAGCATTGATAATAACCAACTGACCTTTTTGTATATTAAGTCCAGTCTTAACTGTTAATTCTGCGAATTTTTCAATTTTTGATTCAAAGCTCATTGCTTACACCTCTCTTAAATGAAATATTAGCCTTCAAAAACAAAGGAAGGAGAGATATTGTAACATAGTTTTTTTCAAAAACAAACTATTTATTTTAGTGGGAAGCTTCGCTGTGATACGATTGCTTACGCAATCTGTGAGACGGCAACTGACGCTGCCTGTGGGAATTGTTAGAATTGTTTACCAATTAACAGATTAGCGGACAACCGCTTGCTCGACCTTATTCTCCTCCGCGGTCTCTTTTTTTTAAGAGATAAGAGAGTAGAGCTTAGACGACAAACAGGATGTTTGGAGTGCATGCGAGCGCCAGGATGGCAAGCGAGTCGTAGATAAGGGGAATGTTTTAGCAAACGCAAGTAACTAATATAACCATCTATTACGAGCAATCTATGATTGAGTGCATAATTTAATGCCCCCTTTCTCAAAGGGGAAAGATTGCGTTAGCAATCTAGGGGATTTTTGAGAAGCTGGATAATCAGTATAAAGTTAAGTCCGAAGACTTGTATTAAACATAAAACAAACCTCTTATCTCTTTTACTCTAATCTCTCATCTCTAAAAAAACTGGATTGCCACGCAATCTTCGATTGCTCGCAATGACGGTTATACCACAGACTATCGTTTTCTAAAACAATCCCCTCCGCTCTGTTGCTCTATGCTCTCTTGTTACCCTCTGTATTTTCTCTTTTCGTCTTCAAGAATCACTTTTAATTCTTCATTTGTGTATTTCATTTTAGTCGCAACAAGACGAATCATTTCTAATTCTTCTTTTGCAATCTTTCCATCAGCAAAGACTACTTTTATTAAAGCTCTCATTAAATCTTCATTTTTAGGCAATTGAACCACTTTGAGATAACGCATCAAAATATCCATACCTTTTAAAGATGTAGTAACGATACGTTTAATCTTTGCTTCTTCCAAGCCTAACTGTAACCCATATGCTAAAATTACTTTATATTCTTTTTCATTTACATCATTATCGACTGACATCATTGCAGACAGCCAGTTAATCTGGTCTGTCGGCGAAATGTTATTATTAATATTCTGGTTGTCGTCCATGTTTTTCTCCGTAGTTTCTTATAGAGTTTTAACAATTATACTTTATAAAAAACAATAGTCAAAGATAATAATTATGCAGATATAAG
>JAFXRA010000298.1 GCA_017526725.1 Candidatus Rifleibacteriota bacterium | reverse complement strand
CTGGTCTTATAAATGGTTCAATGGTCTATTTAGGAATAGGAGTGTATGTTGTTCCAACTCTTGTCGGAATAATGGGCATTCAGAAATTTTTGGAAAGACCATTTCAGAACATTGGCTGGCGAATAGCTGGTTCTATAGGTACGGTTCTTTTTACTCTCGGCCTCTTTTATTCAGAAGGTGGCAAGATAGGAGCCTGGACATTTACATCTTTCTCAAATATTTTTGGGAATATTCCAACCAAAATATTATTCACAGCTCTTTTGCTTTCTTCAGCCATCTTCGCATTAGACATACTATACAAAGATGTCTTAGGAGCACTATTAATATTAGGAAGCCTCACTACCAGATTCTTAAAATTCTGCTGGGAAGTAAGCCTGAATCTTATCAGCATGTCTATAGGCGCTGTCAAAACAACTACTAATTTCTGTGCTGTTTCTTATAAAAGAATATACGAAGCCTGCAAAGAAAAACAGATTGATCCAGACAGCAACCTTGGTAAATTGCTATCCTTCAGACCTCATTTAAATAGTGTATCCGAAGAAGAAGCCAAAGAACAAGAAACAGAAAACAATTCCCACATGGAACAGAGACAGGATTCTCAGGCAGAAAACAATAATCCAACAGAAAATGTTACTGAAAGAGTAGAAAATAAAGCCTCTGTTTCCGAAAAACATGATTTACAAAAGAACAGCAAAATAGAAGATGAAGAAGAAGCTCAGATAATTCCGGTTCCAAAATTATATAATCCAGGCACCGAAGAAGAAGTTAAGCCTATTGAAGAAGAAGTATCCAGCAGCAACAATACTCCCGCAATTCAGATTGCTAGCATTTCTTCTGAATGTATCTTTGTAAACTCTTCTATTTCCGTCATAGCTGCAAATGCTATTTCTGATACAGAAGAAAAAGTCCCCTACCCCACCGAATCAAATAATGAAAAACAAACTGATATAGCAGAAAGTGCCGCTTCTGACATGGAAGAACTTCTTGGTTACACAGAATCTTCAGAAGAAGATGATACTAATTCAGAAGATTCTTCAGAAACAGTTCTTGCAAAAGAAGAATTAAAGGCTGAAGAAACTTCAGAAAAGACAACTATAGAAGAAAATTCTGTAAGCCAGAAAACTGCAACAGAAGAACCCGTTGAACAGACTGCAGAAAAGATTGAAAGTAATGAATCTGATAATAAGTTTGTTGAAAAAGAACAGGTTTATCTAGAAGACAACCGTATCGACCACGAAATAAAACAGGCTGAAAAAGAAGAAGCTCCAAAGAAAATTAACCAGTATGCAAATTGCAAACTACCACCTCTTGAAATTCTTAAGATTCCTCCTGTTAAGATTTCTAATGCTGATATTCAGTCTGAATTAAGCTATCGTTCTGCTCATCTGCTCAAGACTCTTGGAGAATTCGGAATCAAAGCAAGCATAACCGATATTGTTCAAGGCCCCGCAGTTTCAAGATTTGAATTGAAGCCAGCTCCAGGCGTTAAAGTCAGACAGATTACTTCTCTAACAGACGACATAGCTCTTTCTTTAGCTGCTCAGTCTATTGCCATAGAAGCACCAATTCCTGGCAAATCAGCCTTAGGTATCATAATTCCAAACTCTAAGCCTACACCTGTTTATTTCTATAATCTTCTGAACAACGATGAGTTCCTGAAATCTCCGAACCTGTTACAGATTGCAGTTGGCGTAACAATTAACGGCACCAACATTTACTACAATCTTGCAGAAATGCCTCACCTGCTCATTGCTGGTTCTACAGGTTCAGGGAAATCAGTCTGCGTTAACTCGATAATCGCAAGCATATTGTTTAAAGCAAGACCTGATCAGGTCAAATTCATAATGATTGACCCCAAAATGGTTGAATTATCTGGCTACAACGGTATACCCCACCTCATCGCTCCAGTAGTAACAGACCCAGCTAAGGCTTCCGGTGCATTAATGTGGGCTGTAGAAGAAATGGAAAGACGTTACGAACTTCTCTCAAGATGCCAGGGCGTAAAGAATATTTCTACCTATAACGAAAAACTTGAAGAACTTAGACAAGAAGTTGACCCGAGCTTTGAACCTATGCCATATATAGTAATAGTTATAGATGAATTGGCTGACCTTATGATGACCTGTTCTGCAGAAGTTGAAGGTTCAATCTGCCGTTTGACTCAGATGGCCCGTGCAGTTGGAATGCATCTCATTATTGCAACCCAGAGACCTTCTGTTAATGTAATTACAGGTTTAATCAAAGCAAATCTGCCAAGCAGAATAGCATTTTCTGTTTCAAGCCAGGTTGACTCAAAAACCATTCTTGATGCTGCCGGTGCAGAAAAGCTGTTAGGAAAAGGCGATATGCTATTCCTGCCAAAAGGTCTTACAAAACCAAAGAGACTTCAGGGACCATATGTTTCAGATAACGAACTCAATGACCTGATAAATTTTGTAAAATCTCAAGGCAAACCGGAATATTTAAATATTGCAGTGGCAAGAAATAAAAATGACGAAGATGACGATGAAGACGGCGAAGAAGTGGATTCTGATCTTTCTTTAATAGATGCAATTAAAAAATATTTAGAAAATCAAGAAAAAACTTCAACAAGTATGCTTCAAAGAAAATTCAGAATAGGGTATAATAGAGCGGCAAGAATTATGGATCAATTAGAAGAGGATGGTATAGTTAGTCCATCTGACGGTTCAAAACAGCGTAGAGTTCTTAATGGAAGGAGCAATGCTCAAATATGACCAAGGAAAGATGCCCATTTCTAGGGAAGTTAAGAGATGGAAACCTCTCTGGATGCGAATGCGTTCAGGAACAATGTATGTTCTATCGTGCCGAAGACGCTAAATGTGTTTTCATAGAAATAGGCACAGCTTCAAGAGAATATCTCGAATCTCTTAAACGAATGGCGGAACAGAATGAACTGACATTAATGCGCGAACGTGCAGCCAGTTTTTCTGATTCAGAAAAAACCGAACGTGTTCAATTATATGCTAGTCAAGGTGGAATTAATAAAAACCAGGGCAACTTTGAAAAAGCACTTTTAGACTACAAAAAAGCTCTTATTTTAATGCCTAAAGATCATGCTATTCATCGTTCTTTGGGAGATATTTATTCTATTCAGGGCATCATGGATGAAGCCATTTCTTCTTATCGCCAGTCATTAAAAGAATATCCTGACGACGGTGAAACATGGATAAGATTGATACTGCAATACAGAGCATTATCAGCTCATATGCCTGACCAGGAAAAACGCTATGCTACTGTCATAAAAAAGATCCAGCAAGAACTTACAGATGTAAAAAATGAAGCAACCGTTAATGCTGTT
>JAFXRA010000297.1 GCA_017526725.1 Candidatus Rifleibacteriota bacterium | reverse complement strand
TCAAGATATAAGACCATAAATGGAGATATAAGATTAAAGTAATTATTGTAGTCAGTTTTTAGAAGCTTGCGCTTCTTCTGTTTTTATTGTCATCAGAAAATCTGAATAATAACGAATGTAACAAAAACTCGTAATTTTCAATCTTTGATGAAACAATAACTACAACAAAAACCAACTACAATAAAAACTTTTCTAAGATATAAGATTGAAGAAAGAAGAGAGAAGAGCAACAGAGCAACAGAGCAATAGAGCGACAGAGCGGACAGCAGACGCGAAACCTTCTATTCTCCGCACAAGGCTCGTTCCCTCAAAGATTATCCGAAGGTAGAAATTATCAGAGACCGCGGAGGAGAATAAGGTTGAGCAAGCAACTGTCCGCTTTTAAAAGAATTGAGTCGTTCAAATTGTTAAAACAAACAAAACAATTAGAACTCTTCGAACTTCGAACTATTCGAACAATTATAAACAACTGCTACAGATGAGACAAACTATTACTCGTTATAATCTAGCGATAGTTTAAAAAGGATGTTATTGTTAGAATATAAGAGGTAATGACTATGCCTTATGATGTATTAGTAAAAAAAATTAGATAGCTTAAGTGAAATACAAAAAAAATCTGTATTTGACTATATCAATTTTCTTATTTATCAAAATACAAATAATGCGAACAATTCTTCGTCTGATAACAGTGATGAGACAAAGCGCAGATTAGAATATCTTGATTCCTTAGAAAACAAAGAAATAACTTCTAGATAAGCTAGTGAACATTCAAGAGGGCAATATGGAAGATAAAAATGAATTAGATTATACCTGTGGGATTTCTGATGATGAGCTAACTACTAGATTTAAAGAAGCAGTTCACATAGAAAAAGAGATAAAAAAATAAAAACTGTCTTGTAATTCGCCTGCCACCTTCATATTGAACCTGTTCTATTTTGGAACAAGTTGACTCTCGGCTTAGCTCGCCTTCTTCGTAAATATTGTTTAGATGTTTACTTATTGCCTGTGAATTTACATCAAAAAGTTGGGCCATAGATTTTTGTGTAAGCCATATACTCTCGTCTTTTATTATTGCGTTTACTGAAACATCTTCATCTGCTGATTTATATATCAAAAACTGGAAGTTGTTCATATTTATGCTCCGATAGTTGTTTTATATATTAAATAATACCGCGATATCTTTTGCAAGTTCCTGAACTCATTTATTCTATAGCTTTATAAAACCACAAAACCCCTGAAGAAGTTAATCTTCAGGGGTTTTGATTTTTTATATATTAGGAGTTTTTTACTGGAAGAAAGTATTTAGACCGAGAACCAACCTGTAGTTATAGCCGAAACGCTGGTCATTGGTGACCGCAATAGGTACAGCTACTTCAAAAGAGAAGTTTTCGGTAGGACTATACCTTAAACCTGGAATAATATCTACCTTATTCCCTTCAGCACCCCAGTCTTCACCAGCAACTTCAGCCATAACAGTTACATTATGGGTATGCGGATATTCGATACCAATATTATAGAAAAACTTATCTGCTAAGCCATCTGGATAGAACTGAGTATTCGGATCACCTGTCATAGTATACCCAAGATTCAAGTGAGCTACGATACGTTCATAATTTTTGCTGAATGCAGTAAAAATTGTGAAATCAGTTTCGCCAGTTCCCAAACCTTTATCATCACTGCCTGTAGGAAATTTGAAAGCAACCCCAAGAGCTCCTCTGGTTTGATAAGTCGGGTTATCAAAAATCCTGTATTTGAAACCTAAGGTAGAGTCGCCGCAGCCAGATTCAGAAAAGTCATTTCTCCAAAGTATTCTAGATTTAATCGTGTAGTCAACAATAGGAATATTGTAAACAACTTCTAAATCATCTGTTAATGCATAGTTGAAATATATAGGTATAGTAAGCATATCGCCGCTTTCATTATTTGAAAGCGTTCTGTCATATACCCTATCTATATCAAACCAGCTTGAATGGAAACCCATTTTGAAAGAACCAGCTTTACTTACATCAGCGGAAATAGTTTCAATCAAGCCTGTATAACCTGACATATTGCACGCGAGAACTCTTGTAACACTTTCCTCAATAGGAACTGTCATCATTGTATCAGAATACAACGGAGGCAGCACCGTTCTTGATGGTACCGGAAGAGTAGTTACAGGCGGCAGAGATACTGAATCCTGTGAATATATTTCACTGCTCTTTTTGGATTTTACAACTGGCGCCTTCGAAGACTTCTTAGCAGCAACAGGTTTTGCAATATTACTGGATTTGGTCGAAGAGGTTTCTGAAACAGTAATAGGCGGCAAACTCATCTGTTTTGGAGCACTAGAAGATTCGCTCATGGTAATAGGCGGTAAAGTCTCTGTGTCTGCCACATCTGCTGAGATGTGATAATTAATCGGTACCTCATAGCCATTACTCTGTGCTCCATAAACAGCCGATTGAGCTGTTTTAGAAAAACCATACTGTTGCAACTGCTGTGAAGAGCCTGAGTTGTACATACTTTGCGCATGTAAACCAGAGCCTATTAATAAAGCAGCAGCAATAGCGGCTATCGCGGTATTTTTTTTCATACCAGACTCCTTTTATAAACGAGAGAAGCTTAAAGTCAGCGTTTTGACGCTATCCTTTTAAGGGTGTATAAAACACCACGCGACTCATCGGCAGAAGTCTGATAATGTTTAACTATTTTTTATTAAATTTATTTTTATGCCTTTATTAGAATTTGTAGCCTTTTTGGTCTGCTTTACAATCTTGTTGACGCCAAATTTCTTTTTGGGCTCACCGGAAGATGAACTTTTAAAAATAAAACTTAGTTTATTATCTTCTGATTTTTTACTAAGTGTTACGCTACCCCCATGGATCAGCTTACCAAAGAGTATTTCTTCCGCAAGAGCGTCTTTGATTTCACGATGAATAACTCTCGCCAGAGGTCTAGCGCCGTTAACCGGGTCATAGCCTTTTTCAGCCAGCCAATTTCTACCAGCATCATCAAGCTGAATATTGATCTTTCTTTCGGCAAGCTGAGCATTAAGTTCGTTAATAAACTTATCAACAACCATTCTGATGTTTTCTGCAGAAAGAGGAGCAAAATTGATTATACCGTCCAAACGGTTTCTGAATTCAGGAGAAAAGAGTTTTTCAATAGCTTCTTTGCCCTTCCATTCAGCATCTTTAGCATTGCGTGAGAAACCAATAGATCCCTTTGCCATTTCCCTGGCACCAGCATTAGAAGTCATAATAAGAATTATATTATGAAAATCAGCCTTTTTGCCCGTATTGTCGGTCAATATTGCATAATCCATAATCTGAAGCAGAATATTGAACACATCTGGATGAGCTTTTTCTATTTCATCAAGTAAAAGCACAGAATAAGGCTGCTTTCTCACAGAATCTGTAAGCACACCACCCTGTTCAAAACCCACATAACCTGGAGGAGCCCCAATAAATCTGGCAACAGCATGTTTTTCCATATATTCACTCATATCAAAACGCAGGAAATTTACGCCCAATGCCGCAGCAAGCTGTTTAGCCACTTCTGTTTTACCAACACCTGTAGGACCAGTAAAGAGGAAAGAACCAACTGGCTTATTAGCCCCCGACATACCAGCTCTAGCTATTTTAATTGCTCTGACAACGGCTTCTATAGCTTTATCTTGACCGAAAACAACTTTTTTAAGTTCTGATTCAAGATTTTTAAGCTTTTCCTGGTCAGAAGAAGAAATTGTTCTTGTTGGAATACGAGCTATTTTTGCCACTGCACGTTCTATCTGAGAGCGTCTTACAATGGCAGAATCAGTTTTCTTGTGAAGTTTCAGAATGGTTGCAGCTTCATCTAACACATCAATTGCTTTGTCTGGCAGAAACTGTTCTTTTATATATTTTGAAGAAAGTTCAGCAGCCGCTTTAATAGCACCTTTTGTGAATTTAACACCATGGAACTTTTCGTAAACAGGGGCAATACCGAACAATATCTTTTTGGTTTCCATCAGACTTGGTTCATAAAGGTCTATTTTTTGGAAACGTCTGGAAAAAGCTCTGTCTTTATCAAAATTCTTATATTCTTCAAAAGTTGTTGTACCAATACATCTTAGTTTTCCAGCTCCTAAAGCCGGTTTCAAAATATTGGCTGCATCAACTGAACCACCACTAGTCGCACCAGCGCCAATAATAGTATGTATTTCATCAATAAAAAGAATGGCATTAGGAATATTCTGCAAACAATTCATAACGCCTTTCAATCTAGCTTCAAAATCGCCTCTGTATTTGCTACCAGCAAGTAGAGAACCAACATCTAAAGAATATATTTTTGTATCTTTTAAAGTATCAGGAACTGTTCCTTCCTGAATTCTTAAAGCAATACCCTCTACTATAGCGGTTTTACCAACGCCTGGTTCACCAACAAAAATCAGATTGTTCTTGCGTCTGCGGTTCATAACGATAATTGCTCTTGCAACTTCATGAGAACGACCTATAAGCGGGTCTATTTCACCACGTGCAGCTTTATCGTTTAAACATTCAGTATAAGCTTCAAGAGGTTTGTCGCTTACTGCGGCTCCTTCGCCTTCATCATCCATAGGTGTAGGAATAGAGCCCTCAACAAAAATACTGAAACCATGATTTTTAGAGGTTTTCTTTTTATTGGCACCGTGAGAAATATATTCCAAAACATCAAGCTTTTTAATTTTCTGTTTATTCAGAAAATAAACAGCATAGGATTCATCTTCATCAAAAATCGCCACAAGAAGGTCGCCACCGTCAGCATCGCTTCTTCCAGCAGCCTGAACATTCATCATCATTCGTTCTAACACTCGTTGAAAGCCTGGTGTGGGTTGAGGAACAGTAGATGAATTGGAATCTATCATAGGAACTTCTTCCTTAAGATACTTCTTTAAGTCTGTTTCAAGCTTCTTAATATTGCATCCGCAGGCTTCCAGAATCTGTGCCCCATACTCATCGTGAATCAAACCATATAACAAATGCTCAACTGTGATAAACTCACAGTTTGCATTAGACGCTTCTTCTATTACAGCCTGAATTATAATTGCCAAATCCTGACTAATCATCTCTTATTCCTTCTCCATTTCACACTTCAAGGGAAAACCTCGGCTTCTTGCTGCTGAATGAACCTGAGACACTTTTGCTTCAGCTATTTCTTTTGTATAGATCCCAGCAAGACCTCTGCCGTGTTTGTGAATATTAAGCATAATGGAAGTTGCCGCCAATGTAGAATGTCCAAAGACCTTCTTTAGAATATCTACAACAAATTCCATAGTCGTATAATCATCATTCAACATTAAAACTTTGTATTTTGAAGGCTTTTTAATCTCTTGCCTTGTTATCTCTAATAATTCTGAATCGTTTTCGAAAGATGTTTTAGCCATTATTTTCCCCCTCTGATTGCATTTAATTCATCTGAGGTTTGCTGACTTTCAGCATTTAAATTTTCCCAAGCCTGCATAGCTTCATCAAGTTTAACATTCAACGCAGAATGCTGTTGAGCAACTTCAGCAATTTTCGCGGGTGACCATCCTTCCGGTGGAGCCGCCAACTGTCCTTCTATTTCACTGATACTGCTTTCCAGCTCAGAAATTTCATTTTCTTTTGCTTCAATATCTCTTTTCAATCTTTGAATTTTATTGGAAAGTTGTTTCTGAAGTTTGGCAGACTCTCTTGCCTGCTGTTTTGCATCAGTAATCTTATTCGTTTCAATTGTATCAGAATTTTTTTGATTTTCAAGAGAACTCTGTTCATCAGCCATTCTACGTTCTTTTGCCCACATATACTGGCTGTAATTTCCATCGTATAAAACAGACTTGCCGTTTTCAAGACTTAGTATTCTTGTTGCTAATGAATCAAGGAAAAATCTATCGTGAGAAACTATTATTACTGTACCGGGGAAATCATCTAAAGCATTTAACAGTGCTTCTCTGCTGCTAATATCCAGATGGTTTGTCGGTTCGTCTAATACAAGCAGATTACAGGGTCTTAGCATCATTCTTGCCAGGCCTAAGCGGCTTTTCTCTCCACCAGAAAGAACCCTGACCATTTTTTTCACGCTATCGCCTGAAAAAAGAAATGCGCCTAATATGTTTCTAACTTCTGGAACAGCATCAAATGGAGCATCTCTAAGCATTCTGTCTTCTACTGTTTCTTCACCTTCAAAGCTGATTTCTTCATCCTGAGCGAAATAACCCAAATGGGTTCTGTAGCCTGTTTCAAGTCTGCCGCCCCAAAGGTTATCTTCACCGACAAGAATTCTTACCAGAGTAGTTTTACCGGCCCCGTTTTCACCTATAATAGCAACTCTGTCACCACGGTTTATTACAAAAGAAACATCTTTTAAAACCTGATGGTCTCCAAAAGCTTTGGTTACATGTTCGCCACGCAGAACGACTTCACCGCTAGGCTCACATTCAGGGAATCTGAAACTCAGTTTCGGTGTTGAACGTATTTGAGCTATTTCGGTCATTTTTGCCAGCATTTTAACACGGCTTTGAACCTGAGAAGCCTTTGTAGCCTTATATCTAAAACGTTCAACGAATCGTTCTATTCGTTTTCGTTCTTTATCTTGGCGTTCCTGTGCTGCTGCAGCTTCTATAGCCCAATTTTCTCTTGCTGCTAAAAATTGTGAATAATTACCTTTGAAGTTTCTAGAGCCTTCAGGCATAATTGCAACTACTGAAGTAGCCAATTCATCAAGGAAATATCTATCGTGTGATACAACTAGAATTCCCCCTTGATAATTACTCAAATAATCTTCCAGAAAGGAAATTGAAGCGATATCCAGATAATTTGTCGGTTCGTCTAGAAGCAAATAATCAGGTTCTCTAAGCAGCAGTCTTGCAAAGTAAGCTCTCATCTGCCAGCCGCCGGAAAAATTTCTTAATGGTTCATGGAAACGTTCTTCTGAAAAGCCAAAACCTTTTAATAGCCTTATAGTCTTGGCTTGCCAAGTATAACCGCCTGATTTTTCGTAATCAGCAATAAGTTTTTCATATTCATCATGAACTTTTTCTTCCAGACAGCCTTCCGATAATTTTGCTTCTAAAGCTTCTATTCTTTCTTTAATATGTTTAAGATTATCAAAAGCCTGAGTAGCAAGTTCCCAAAGGGTTAAGGTTTCTTTTTCTGTTTCCCAGTTAGAGTTATCTGATAAAAATATTTCCTGAGGAAGATAGCCGATTTTACAGTCTTTAGGAGCAGTAACTCCGCCGGTATCAGCCTGTTCTTCGCCTAGAATAATTCTCATCATTGTCGATTTGCCAGAACCGTTATTTCCGACTAAAGCAACACATTCTCCCGGGTCAACAGAAAATGTAACCCCAGAGAACAGCGTTCTGACGCTGAAAGACTTGCTTAAATTGTTTATTTGAAGTGACATAAATGCAGCGGCATTTTAGCATTATTGTACATTCTTTGCAAGTTTCACGGTTTTCTAATGAAGGATGTATTAAATATACTTACTGAATTTAACGGTGGTACCGAAACCAGGTCTGGATTCCATTGAAAATTCGTCTGTTAAAAGCTTTATCAACCCAAGTCCTCTACCTCTTGTAGAAGTAATACTTTTCAGGTCGTCAGGTACAGAGACTGTATTCATATCCAAGCCACAGCCGCCATCTTTAATTGATACTTCGAGCTTATCTTCATAGATTAAAAACTTGATTTCAAGCTCAGTTTCTTTTTTGCCTTCAGCCCCATGTTCAATAGCATTTACATAAGCTTCGTCTACAACCAAAGCTAAGTCAAAAACCTGTTCGTCATCAAAGCCCATTCGACGAGCTATTTCTTCTGTCTTTTTACGGACAGAATCAAAATAGCGCGTAGAAAAAAGGTTCATAACGATTTCTTCTGGAACCTTTTCGACTATCATGACTACCCTCTCTTTTTTTAACTAACCTTATTTTAATATAACACAAAAATGAGATTTAAGATAGAAGATGGAAGGGAAAAGGGAAAAGGGCTTAGAGAATAGTTTTAGCAAAAGAGAAGTCTACACATTTGTCATAAAAAGTATAGCGTATGGGCTTTCTATTTTAAAAGAGATTAGAGAATAGAGGTTAGAGATTAGAGGATTGTTTTAGCTAAATGTTATTACTGCTATTATTAGTTTTCGTGAAAATAATTACTTTACGACTAACTATATATTTCTTTATAATTCAGTAGTAATGAGATATTAGCACTTGACCTACGTAGTATTACAAACCAAACAATTCCCTTATCTGCGACTCGCTTGCCATCCTGGCGCTCGCTTGCGCTCTAAACATCCTGTTTGTCGTCTTGCCTCTTATCTCTAAGAGCTATACGTTTATGACAATGGGTAGACTACATTAGAGAGATATAGAGCCTTTGGCTCTTGTGGAGTGAGTATAAAAAAAGACACAAGATTAAGAAAGTTTCTTTCTTAAATCTTATGTCTTTTATCTTATATCTTACAAATTAATAGCGGTAGTTTTCGCTCTTATATGGTCCATCGACCTTAACGCCGATGTAATCAGCCTGAGCCGGAGTGAGTTTTGTAAGCTTAACACCAATCTTAGCAAGATGCAGTCTAGCAACTTCTTCGTCAAGTTCTTTTGGAAGAATGTAAACATTTACATCAAGCTTGTTCTGCCAAATATGAAGCTGAGCAAGAGTCTGATTAGTGAAAGAGTTGCTCATTACGAATGAAGCGTGACCAGTAGCACAGCCAAGATTTACAAGGCGGCCTTCAGCAAGTATATAAATGCAGTGACCATCAGGATAAGTCCACTTGTCATACTGAGGCTTAATGTTAGTGCGAACGATTCCAGGCCATGTGGTGATTCTAGACATCTGAATTTCGTTGTCAAAATGACCGATATTGCAGACAATTGCCTGGTCTTTCATCTTAGCACAGTGTTCAGCAGTGATGATGTCGCGGTTACCAGTAGTAGTAACATAAATATCAGCAGTTCCGAGAGTATCTTCAACGGTCTTAACTTCAAAACCAGCCATAGCAGCCTGTAAAGCACAGATTGGGTCGATTTCAGTAACGATTACACGAGCACCGAAACCTCTCATACTTGCAGCACAGCCCTTACCAACATCGCCGTAACCGCAAACACAAACAACCTTACCAGCTATCATAACATCGGTAGCACGTTTGATACCGTCAGCCAAGCTTTCGCGGCAACCGTAAAGGTTATCGAATTTAGACTTAGTAACAGAATCGTTTACGTTAATAGCAGGGAACAGAAGTTCCTTGTTTTCAAGCATCTTATAAAGTCTGTGAACGCCTGTAGTGGTTTCTTCGCTAACGCCTTTAACATGTTTGGCTATATTTGTCCACTTGTTCGGGTTTTCTTTGATGCTCTTCTTCAAGAATTTGAGAAGTTCAGCTTCATCTTCGCCTTCCGGCTTCTTGTCGAGAATGCTTGGGTCTTTTTCTGCAGCAACGCCCATATGAATCATAAGAGTAGCATCGCCACCATCGTCTACGATCATATCAGGACCTTTTCCATCAGGCCATGTCAAAGCTTCATTAGTGCACCACCAGTATTCTTCGAGACTTTCGCCTTTCCATGCAAAAACAGAAACGCCAGCTTTTGCTATAGCTGCTGCTGCTGTATCTTGAGTAGAGAAAATATTGCAACTGCACCATCTGACTTCTGCGCCAAGTGCAACGAGGGTTTCAATCAAACATGCAGTCTGAACAGTCATGTGAAGAGAACCCATAATGCGGGCACCCTTTAAAGGCTTCTTATCACCGTATTTTTCACGAAGTGCCATTAAACCTGGCATTTCATGTTCAGAAATTTCAATTTCTTTTCTGCCGAGAACGGCAAGTTCCATATCTTTTACTTTATAAGGCAGTCTAGCTGTCTGGGCCATTATATTCTCCTTTTTTTGTAGACCTAATTATCTTTGAAATTTAACAGTCTATATTTTGCTATAATTGTTTTTACTATAGAGAATAGAGATAAGAGGTTAGAGATTAGGGAATTGTTTTATAGATTGCCACGCCTCTTTCAGAGGCTCGCAATGACGAATAATACTCTGAACCAGGTACTAATTCCTAACTCCTCATTCCTAATTCCTAATTAAATTAATAATCCGGCGTTATTTTATCATAAGAAGAATAAAAGTCAAATTATTCCAAATCAGTTAATTTGAGCCGTTTTTCTCAATTATTTTATTAGCCTCTTCCTCTGTTAATGCATAAACATGATCACTTGGGAAATTTAAATCTACTTTCTTTAAACCGTATCTTGTTACAAAATATTCAAAACCCCAATATCCTTTTTTTACCTGAACTTTTGTAACGTCTCCCTTACTAAAAGTATAATAAGTAGAAGTATCTGTCTTAAAAACAATATAATAATTATACGGCCGCCACGGGGTAATCGTTAAATAATATCTTTCACTCTTTCCTTTATTCACCTTCTTATTAACTATTTTTACATAATAAGTGATGGCTTCGCTATTATCTAATTTCTTATTAAGGTAAGTAATAATACTGTGATTTAATAATAGCGTCACTACAACATAAATTAATAGCAAAGGCAAAAAAGACAATATAGTTTTAAAGCAAATAAAAAATTTTTTTGATAAAAAAATATAATAATATAAAAAGCCTATAAGAAATACTACAATAAATTCAATTATAGTAATTATGAAAGCTATTTGAAACAGATTAGAAGAATATTCTCCAAGAATATCTTCAGAATCACCCAAAACACTAAAAATCAGGCATGAAATCAATAGTACTGAAAACAATGCTATAGATATTATTTTAAAAATTTCATTTTTATCTATATATTCAAATAAATCTTTTTTGGACTTGTTAATTATCAGGTGATCCATTACTCTTTTATTGTCTTTATAATATACTTCCTGCATTCTTAAACTGCTCTAATAATTATTTAATGAGCCTTCATAAATTTTCTTCGTTTAGAAAGTCTGCCCAAGCCATGGGAATATAATCAGCAACATCAGAAATAGTCATTCCGCACTCTGTATAAACATTTTTAGCAAGCAATCCAGCTTGAGAATGTAAATATACCCCCAGTGCTGCTGCATAAAGATTGTCTTTGCACTGTTTGGAAGCAACAAGCCCAGCAATCAAGCCAGCAAGCAAATCTCCGCTTCCTCCTTTTGCCAAGCCGCTATTAGGCTGAGAACACACGAACTCTTTATCGGAATCTGTGACTATAGTTAAAGAAGATTTTTGAACAACGATTGTGTTATGCAATTCAGCAAATTCTTTTGCTAATTTCAAGCGATTCTGCAATTCCAAATCTAAAAATGTCTGTCTTAACAATCTGGTGAATTCACCAATATGAGGAGTGATAATCGTTTTTGCATTGGATTTTTCTATTATTTCATAAGCCTGATTTTCTGCTATAAGATTTAGGGCATCAGCATCAATTATCAGAGAAGAATTGCAGGCAGAAGAAATATTCTTAAGACAGTCGAGTCTGGATTGGCTTTTCCCCCAGCCGCACCCCACAAGAACAGCATCATAATCACTGCATAAACCTACTGCCTGAGAAAGAGAAAAACTAAAACCGCCTTTTTCAGAAGGGAAATAACGAAGAATTATTTCTGGTGAAATTGTAAAAGGCAGTGTACCCTTTAGACAGTCAGGCAAAGCCAAAGTAACTATTCCAACTCCTGAACGCAGCGCCCCGTTAGCAGCCATTATTCCAGCACCAGGATACTCTTCCGAACCTGCCATAATAAGGACTTTTCCAAAATTACCTTTATGGCCCCCAGCTTTTCTTGTGCGAAAATTAGCAAAACAGAGTGATTTATTAATTTCTGTTGATTTAGTCATTCTTCTTCCCTTTTTTTATACTATAATTATGTTTTAACATATGAAGAAAAAATAACAAAACTTTTTCTTAACCGATCATTTTCTTAAAGCATTATAAAAAGGATTGACTTCTTTTATAGCTTATCGGATAATTACTTATTATGGGTGCAGAAAAATCAATTCAAAATTTACCTCAAGACTTAGAGCTTAACAGTTGGTTAAAGCTGGCCTTAACTTCCAGGAATGAAACTTCCAGACTTATAGCATTGGAAGAAATGGTTACAAATGGTTTTCCACCTGAATTTGCTTCAGTATTAAAAGAAATTTCAGAAAAAGACCCATCCGAAAGCTGCCGTTTACAGGCTCAATGGCTTTTAAAGTTAGATGCGACCAAAAGTTCGTTAAAATCACTTATAAAAAAATTAGATATAACTCCAGAATTCATTAATCTGCAGATACAAAAAAAGGATCTGGCAAAAGTTGTATTAATTAAACAAATACTTAGAAAATCTCCATCTGAACAAACTATTGAATTATGGAGACAAGCGTTAGCAGTAGAAAACGAACGATACTTTCTTGAATTTGGTTTAGAACTCTTATCTAAGTTTGGTGAAAAAAAAGACTCCGTTTTTGCGGTCAAACATTTACACAACCCAAATCCTCAGGTAGTTTGTTCAGCCTTAACATTATTAGCTCAAAAAGACCAGGAAACATTCAAAAAATGTATCAGACTTGGTTTAAGCAATAAAAATGCTACTATAATAATGCATTCTGTTCATTTATTAAGAACTATAGACGAACCAGAAGCATTAAAATATCTGAGTGTACTAGTTCTTAACCAGAATCCGTTAGTCAGACAAAAAGCTCTTAGAGAGCTGATGCTTGTAAAATTTGAAAAAGTCGAAAATCTTTTCTGGCAATATATAGGTCGTGAAGACCAAACCTTTTTACTGGTTAAAGCCGGGTTGTTAGCAACCTTCAATCCTGCTCCACATTTCCCGTTTAAGATTTATGACATTATGTCTACAGCCTCCGGCGTCAAACAACATATTCTTCAGTTAATTCTTAAAGAGGTCATAAAAACCACCAACATGGCTGGGGTTCTGAAGAATAAAGACATAAATACTTATTTAAATGAAATAAAGAATTACATAGCAAACAAAAAGAAAGAACAAACCTTAAGAGTTGTTATTTCAAATCTAAAAGCCAAAGAAGTCGGTATCAGAGCCGATGCGGTTGAAAAATTATCAAGATTCATTTCTCATCCGCAAATAAGAGCTCTTCTTGCAAATCAATTAAAAATAGAAACTGATGAAGGCATAAAATCATATTTAGCTTCTCTTTTCGAAGATGCCACAGATGAAGAAATTAAAGTCCAGAAAGAGGAAGAACAACAAAATGCCGCTGTTCCTCTCATGTCTGAAAAAGCAACAGTTCTGCCTTCTTTAGATTCTCAGCCGCAAGAAAAGACAGAAGAAAAAGCTCTTGAAACTAAAGATAAAATTTTAAAATCCTTCCCAAGCCAAGATGAATTTATAAAACTTTCTACAAAAGAACAGCGTTCATGGCTGAAGAAAATTACCTGCATTGAAAGTTATCCGGTTTGTAAGAATACTTTGTTGGCTGTTGTTGATTCTGATGCCAAGAAAACAGTTATTCTTGAAGCATTAAAAATTATTGGGGAATTTGGTAACACCAACGACGCCAAAAAGATATATCATTTAACCAAATCACAGGACAACTCTATAGCCGCTCAAACAATCAAGAGTGTCGGGGCAATCAACTTAGATACAATTCTGCCTGAATTAAACAAATTTTTAGCTCATGATGATCCTCGTATCAAATCTGCAGCATTTGAAGTATATGCTGTGGCAGATAAAGGAGACGCTGTACAATACGTTGGTACAATGTTGAAGAATCCAAATGATTCTGTTAGACGTATGGGGTTGTCTCTTATTCCACAATTAGACTATCCATCTGCAGAACCTCTCTTGTGGTGGATGCTTTCTCACGAAACAAATGTAGAATTGCAGGATCAGGTTGGCTACATGGTTGCAGCAAACCCAACAAGAGATGGCATTATTAAAATGTTTGAATTTTCCCATGACAAGAATGGCGAATTAAAAGAAGGCTTCAAAGAAATGTGGAGTGCCGCTCTTATTTCTGCCGAAAATGTTTTAGGCATGTCTCAGCATGATATAGAAGAAAGCTGCTGGGTTGCCGTAGTATCAGAACAAAAAGCAGAACAGGAACAAGAAAAGTCAGATTATAAGTTCAAGTCAGTAGTTGGCGAAAAGGATGATATTGAAGCAGAAATAGACTCGAAATCTTTAGCTAGACCTGATGACAACTTTGTAGAAAAAGTTCTCATTCATGTTTATGAACATAAAGTTCAGTATATTTCAGGTGTTTGCATATTATTTGCTATTTTCATGTTTTCATTCTTCTTTTCTGGAGAAAGCAGTGCTCCAAGCAGCAAGCCTCTTACACGAAAAGATAAACATGTCGTAGTATCTGAAGCTAATTTTCTGCCAGACGAAGAATTATCTGATAGAAAGACTCAAGTTGGAACAAAAGACTGGGTAGGTGGAATAAAAAGTAGTGCTGCTACAATATTATCCAGTCCCAAATATGCTAGTACAATAAAAAGAGCTAGTGAAGAACGAGAAGAATTTCAAAAAGCTTTAGAAAAAGCTGAAGAAGAAAACTTTAGAAAAGTAGCAAATGACAGTTCTGCAAGTCAAGAAGAACGTGATTGGGCAGCAGCAAATTTAAATGAAAACTATAAACAAGGATTGAAAAGCTATAATTCTGGAAATTATAGAGATGCTCTTATTTCATTAGAAAGAGCAGCAGATGATCCGAATCTAAATCTTGCTGCAAGACTAGATGCGATGGAGAAGATAACAGATATATACGGACAAAACAAAGACAAAGAAAACTGGAAAAAATGGATGGACAAAATGTTCAAAGAAATGGTGAAAATGCCAGGATTTGAAACACTCAAAGAAATAGATTCAAGAACGGGTGGTTCAATGACCAATTTTTCCGATAATATGGGAAAATTAGAAAATTTAAGCAGAACAATGCAGGATAATCCACAATTAATGAATGGTTTTGTTGAAGAATTAACAAAACAAGGATACAGCCAAGAAGAAGCCAATGATGTGAAAAACTCTATAATGAATTTTAAGTATCCTTTTGAAGATACTTCATCAGATGGATTTGGAAATTTTTAGATTAATACTATTTATTTTTTAATTCTGATAAAAAACTCAGATTTCCAGCTTCAAAATATCCATTCGCTTCTGGGCTTGTTCTACATCTATCTTAGCAAATTTTTCAGGCAGAAATCTTTTGTCAGTACATTCAACAACTGCGGCTAAATCCATATATTCAAGTCTCGCAGAATGAGCCATCGGGCGGTATGATTCCATAGCATTCTTGATAAAATGGCCTATTGGCTGCTTTTCAGAATCATCTTCCTGTAATTCATACATTCTAGAAGCCATTATCAGTATGCCTTCCATTTCGTTGCCGCCAATATCTGAGTTTTCAGGGAAATCTGGCACATCGCTTTCGGCTAATTCAACTTTGTTTTTGCGAGCCAAGGCTTTGAACATATCTTTTTTATCTTCCTGGGTCTGAGGTGCAAACAAAGGAATATGAACATCAAGTCGGCCTACACGCTTAAGGTCAACTTCTAATAAATCAGGACGGGAAGTGGCAAATATCCAGAAAATTCTGCCTCTATTGCGAGTATCAGCCATTTCACGAGCCAACATAGCATAGATTCTGCCGTTTACCCCAGAATCATCACCGCCATCGCGTTTGCCGGCAACCTGGTCAGCTTCGTCTATAAAAACTATAACCTGCCCCATAGCATGCAGAATTTTAAAAATTGCTTCAAGATTGCCTTCTGTAGCCCCTACCCACTTGTCTCTGAAATTCTTTAATTCTACGCAGGGAACTCCGCATTCCCCGGCAAAACATTCAACCAGATAGGTTTTGCCTGTTCCTATGCGGCCAGTAATCAGATAGCCCATTGGCAAAGCTTTTGTTTTGCCTCTCTTCATCAAAGAAGCATCCTGTCTCATCCATTTTTTTGCTTCTCTATGAGCTGCAACATCATCTAAGTTTCTCTTTGATTCAACAAAGGTAATTCTGCCAGCAGCAGATTTTTCAATCATTTCCTTCTTTACATCTCGAAGGAAATCCATGCTGAGAGGTTTATGATTCTTAACAGCTCTGTCAATCAAGTTTTGAATGTTTATAAAAGAAAGACCTTCTAACTTTTGAGCCAATGAAGTTTTATCTATTTCACAGATTTCGTTAAAATTGCTAATCTGAGATGTGATAGATTCTACGAAAGCTAAGACATCAGAAGAACCCGGCAAACCAACATTTATTTTAGCTAATCTCGGGTTTTCAACCAGTTCAATATTTACATCATTAAGGTTTTCAGCTATCAAACAAGTGCTTATAAAAGCATTGTTTATATTAGGGTCTGAAGCCCAATCCTGCATACGTATCAGTGTTTCTACTGTTTCAGCACTGGTATAAGCAATATCAGCCCTGGGAAGCAGATATTGAGCATAATCTACTATAACAGCAATTCTCATCGGATTAGGCACCATCTTGCCTTCAGAGTTGGCAGTAGAACGAGCTAAACCGTATCTGATAAATCTGTCTATTACAGCCAAAGCTTTGCGCGGTTCTCTAGGCAGAGCATTTTCTGAATCCAGATGAGTAATAGTTGAATAACTTGTTTGATGATATAAGTCGTGAGATTTAAGAAAGGTAAAGAATAAATCTGAACCCTTTAAAGAACGAATGCCATGCCCTCTGTCATAAGCAATTACTGTTTCAAAAGCAGAAAACATTACAGTGCTCAAGAAATCTTTTAAGGTTAGACGTTTAAGTGAAGAGTCTTCTCCTTTATAAGTAACCCAGTCGTCAGTATTTCCATATAATAAAAACTGACTGATTGAACCGCTTTTAAAGATTTCGGCCATTTCATTGGCCCAAGAAGGCAGGCAGTTTTCCATTCGATTATTCTCTCATCATCGGGCCCATGTTGCGCTGCTGGCCATCAGGAACAACTTCAACGCTTTCAGGCAAAATCGGTGTTGATTGAGCTGCACCAGAATCGTTCATAGCCATGAATTCTGCAAGAGCTGCATTTCCAAGAGCATCCATTTCAGCCTGTTTAACAAGACCGCTGTTGTCTTCCAACAATCCTCCGCCTGCAACTCTAGCACGGCCAAGAGCCTTGTCGCGTCTTTCTTCAATAGCTTCAGTAACATGGTCAAAATTCATATCGTTACCGATTGAGTTTGTCATACCCTTAGCCATTTCCTGCAAAGAGGCCTGAGCTTCATACATCTGAGCTTCACTAAGCTTGTTCTGGAGTTTCATAAGTTTGTTTTCAGCTTCTCTAATAGCGGTATCTCTAGTTCTTTCAAGTTTAGTATAATTGTTTTCAGCCATTTCCAACTGCTGAGCATTTTCTGTCATTCTTGCCTTGAGTTCTTTATACTGTAAAGCAAGCTGGCCTGCTACCTGATTGTTTCCAACACTTAAGTTAGCTTTAATCTTTGCAGAAAGTTCCTGTTCCTTCTGCTGATCAGCTTTTGTAACGCGTTTTAATCTTTCAACAAAAGCAGCTGCATTTGCCAGATTTTCGTTATATTTTTGAACTTGATTTCTCAAATTTTCTTTTTGTGCTTCAATTAGGTATTCTGGCTTATCCTGTTCAAGACCTTTTATGAATAATCCAAAGAAACCTCTTATCCAGCTCATTAATCTTTTAAACATTAGTAAAAACTCCTTTAATTAGGCTCGCTCATACATTTTATTGTTTTTTAGCAATTAATTCAACTACGCTTTTCAAGAATTTCAAGAATTTCTTTACAATTTTGCTCTGCTCTTAATCTGATATCATTAGCTTCTTTCGTAATTCTATCAACGAAATCAGCATCCTGAATGTCTTTCATATTGATTAAAACATTCTTCCAGGCACCCCATATGCCTAGTTCCAATGCTCTAGCACCGACCTGAATATCAGACTTAGAAGCAATATTACCAATCTTGGCAGCTTCAATCATGGCATCCCATGCACCATCACCAATTTTCATAGTGGTCAAGGGAACTTCTATAGCCTTCTTTAAGCCAGCCTGCATTTTTTCAAACCTTACTTTCTTTTCTTCGTCGGTCTTTTGAGGCATTCTGACAGCTTCAACATAATCGTTGAAAGCATTAGTATCAGCATCAATCATAGGAATCAGATCTAAAGCTGTTTTATTGAGAACGGGAATTACCTTTCTCAAAGCCATTTCATGCTGTTCAAACTTTCTTACACCATAAGTAAGTTTTGCAACCATTGATCCTAAACCAGCTCCTATAGCTGCGATAGCAGCAGAAGCGCTTCCACCGCCCGGAGCAGAAGTTCTAGCATTTATGGCTTCTATAAAGCCTCTGGTAGACATACTGGCAAGAGGTTCGTTCTTCTTTTCCTTTATTAAATAATCTATTATTCTTTCTTCTGGCTTGAAGCGAGATACAGAATTTAAGCCAAGTCTGTCAACCACAAGCTGTATTTTCTGAATTTCATCCAATATAAAAAGATTTTCTTTTTCTATATAGTATTCTGCTGCTTTCAGCATTGGTTCTAGAGGAACGAGGCCAACGATTTCTGACCCGGCAACACCGACTTTTATAGTTGCAGCTTCTTCCTTTACTGCTTCAAAAACCTGATGCAAAGAGGTTACATGATAATTATTCAGATTAAAAGAGCACTGAGCCATATTGTATTCATCTACATACCAACCAATACCTTTTAATTCCTTGAAGCGACCGGGTTCGTTGGGACCTCTGCCCATTTCACGCAGATTCAGAGCAATTCTGTGAGCCTGATTGCTTGTTCCCAAAATATTAACATTATAAGCTAACAAGAAGAATCTAGCACCGGTTACAGTAGCACCCCAGGCTGGAACAAATTCAGCAGGACCGTAATCAGGCTTCCATTCTTCCTGTTTGATTTTTACCGGCAAACCTTCATATTCACCTTTTCTAATCTGAGGCAGCTTCTTGCGATAATCTTTTGTTTGAGAATGTTCATAGAGATATAAAGGAATACCCAGCTCTTTTGAAGCACGTTCAGCAAACTTCTTAGAGACTTCCACACATTCTTCCATGGTAACATTAGCAACTGGAACAAAGGGGCAAACATCCATTGCGCCCATTCTTGGGTGTTCGCCGTGGTGTTTTCTCATATCAATAAGCTTATAGGCAGCCCTAGCTCCAGCTAAAGCACCTTCAACAATAGCATTTTCATCGCCAACAAAGGTATAAACAGTTCTGTTTGTAGATTTTCCAGGGTCTACATCTAATAGCGTAACCCCTTCTACAGACTTTATTGCTTCAGAAATAGCATCTATAATGCTTTGGTCACGGCCTTCAGAAAAATTCGGAACACACTCAATAATCTTTTTCATATATTTTCCCTTTTATCGACTATTATTGATCTTCTGGCTGATGGAAACCAAGATAGACAGAACCAGAACGGCCGTCAATGCTTAAATAATCGCCAGATTTTACTCTATGGTCACCTATAAAGCAGTAGGAATCATGTTCATAAACTTTCAACTTACTGAACCCAACTACGCCAACCTTCTTCAATTGAGGAATAGTGACTGCGGCATGGCTTGTTCTGCCGCCTCGGGCTGTAAGCAAACCTTCAACGTGCAGAAGCAGGCTTACATCTTCAGGAACAGTGTCTGGTCTGACAAGAATCAGAGGATTATAAGGTTCTAATTCACGCCACTTATTGATTTCTTCTTCAGAGAAGACTACGCGGCCAGCAAGTGCTCCACCGCTAACGCCGACACCGTTGCCCACATAAGATTTTTCAAGTTCAGGAGTTGCCTTGAATGGCAAATCAAGAGATTCCTTTTCCTGATACTGGTCACGGGTCTGTAAAATATACAAACCGTTTTCAGTGCTGTTTTCAAAAGTAAATTCTATTTCCTGTGCGCTGAAACCCTTTTGTTTTATTAATGTTTCAGCTAAACTATAAAGCTTTTTATATACTTTCGGGAAATGACTTTCCAAAGAAATATCGCTGTTTCGTTTTTCTTTAATTCTCTGAGCTTCAGAAATCGGGTAGGTTTCAATAAGACCTGACACGATGTCATCACCCTGAACACCGAAGAAGAAATCGCCGAACAACTGCAATTCTCGGCTCTGCCCATTGGGGTCGCGTGTAAATGTAACACCTGAACCTGCTTCTTCATTTAAGTTACCGAAAATCATGCTCATAATGGTAACTGCGGTTCCCCATTCATCAGAAATATTCATCTGCTTGCGGTAAACTTTGGCTCTAGTTGAATTCCAAGAAGCGAAAGTCTGCATTATAGCATATTTCAACTGGTCTTCAGGTTTATCGAAAATAGTTATACCCTGCTTTTGAATTTCATCACGGTAGGTAAGAGCTATTTCTTTCATCTGTGTAGGCGAGAACAAAAGCTTCTTCGTTACATTAAACCTTGTTTTGAAATTATTAATTATATGGTCGAAGAAGTTGCGGTCTAAGCCTTCGTTCATACCCCAACTCTGCAGGAAACGGCGGTAGCAGTCCCAGGCTGCCCATTCGAAGCCTGGCTTTTTACTTAAGCTTTCGCAGATATCTTTATTAATACCAACATTCAGGAAGGTGTCCATCATGCCTGGCATTGAAATAGCAGCACCACTTCTTACAGACAGCAGCAAAGGTCTTTCTGTATTACCAAATTTTCTTCCGGTTGACCTTTCAAGTTTGTGAATAGCCCCGTTAATTCTATGATGCAAATCGTCCAAAATGCTCTTATAGCCAGTAACTGCTTCTAAGCATCTGAATACTTCTGTTGTAAGAATAAAACCTTTTGGAACAGGGAAGCCGAAAGAAGCCATTCGTTTGAGCCAATATCCCTTGTTTCCAAGCATTATCTGATTATCAATAGCTGGAGTATCATCATAAATATGGGTAACAGTTAAATCCGGGTTATAAGTAACAACCAGGTTCAGCATTGCTTTCTGGTCGCGGAATTTTTCCAATTCAGCCTGAAGAGTATCAATAGTCTTAGAAATGAAATTGTCTAAAACCTGCAAGCCAAAAGCGGAAGACAAGAGTGAGCGCAGGAAGTTTTCCTGCAACTTAAATATAACCGCTCTGTCTTCAGGGTCGGCACCCTTCACACTTTCGTGACCATGGGCAATCATCTGCTTAACAACAATCGGGAAGCAGGTTCTATGAGCATCAACATAATAGTCTTTGATTATGTTCTGAATTGCCTTAGAAATAGCCAGGAACAAATCAAGATACTGGTCGATAGAGAAAAGCTTGATGCCCATTCCAAGCTTAAGCATGTTAATCTTGGTGGAAAGTTGTCTGGTTGGCAATCCTTCAAGGGCCAAAGCTTTAACAAAGAAAGGCAGACATTCATGAATCTTAGTGATGGTGCTCTTTGTAATGAAGGTCAGTCCTAAATCCTGAACAATTTCTTCCAAAAGCATTGTTCCGAGGCTTTCAAGTCTTAAAGCCAGACTCAAAGAGTCAAACTTCTTTTCCTTGTAAACCCCATACATAGATGGAATACCAACTGCAATATGACGCTTATAATAAATGTTTTCAACTGCTGTAGTCTGTTCTGAAGAAAGAACTCTGCCCTGAAGCTGTGCAATAAAGTCTAGAACACAAGATAAAGTTTCTTTAACCTCATGCTTTGCCAAATGCTTTTCAAAAGCAGCAATTCGTTCTGGTTCGAAAATATTAGCCTGCTTAAGGTCATTAGCCAATTCCAATGGCTGAGGGTTATACTTTTTAGTTAATAACTGGAACAGGCGAACCATGCAGAAAGCTCTTTCTTGGTCTCTTTCAGAGCAATCGGCTGTTTTTGCTCTTTCTTTAATCTGTTCAGGAGTATAGTCTAGGAAGTTTTCTGTATTGCCGTCAACCATATCAAAGAGCACTACAAAAGCTTTATGCATGCCTTCATAATATTCAGAATCGTTGTTAATCTGATTTAATATTTCTTCAGGAACAAAGTCTTTAATATGGTCTTTATTACCGTCAAACCAGTAATGGAAAGCTCCGTCAATAAACTTTGTCAAAAGGTTATTGCTTTCTACGTGAGCTACTTTTCTGATGAAATGAACTAATATATCATGTCTAGTACCTAATTCATCGGCTCTAGTAGAGGTTTCACGCAATTCACCTTCAGCGCCTATTTCGTTAAAGAATGCCGGGAATTGTCTTAAAAGCTGCTTAGAAAGGTTGATACTGCTGTAGATTCCAGCATTCAGGTATTTAGAAATGTCTCTCTGGAACAGGTCTGTATCACGAATTAATACGCCGCCGACCTTAAGATTGATAATTAATGCAGAAAGAAGCTTATGAGTCCATTCCGGCTTCATTTCTATGATTTCCATCCAAACCCTGATATTGTGGATATGTTCAGGATTCATCTGAACCTGCCAATCTACGTTTGAACCCTTAGCTTCAGGGTATTGGAAGCCGGTAGCTATGATTTCGTCTATAAGCACGTTCAAAAGAGGTCTATCTTCCAAAGGAACAACTTCATGAGCAATAGCAAGCATAGCATTCAAAAGCAGGCTTGCGAATTTCTTTTCACCACAGCAATCTCGAAGAATCTTAAATATCTTCTTTATAAAATCAGCTCTTCCTTCAGGTTTAACCTGAACAAAAGCGCGACTCAAAGAGCGGTTTATTTCCTGAAAAGCCTGAGTATGTATTTCGCTTAAATAGTTTGCACTGATGATATTAAAAAGGAAATCAAGCTTAATAACAAAGCTTAAACCGCCAAAAAGGGTCTCTTGTTCGATTGCGTCAGCCTTTTCCAGATATGCGTTAAGAATCTGATTATAATCAAGAATCTGAGCTAATTCTGCAAATACGTTTTCTGAAGCATTAGCCGAGAAATCGAAACCGTCTATTTTATCTGACATTTCCTTCAGATTTTTATGGGAAATATCTGAAACAATGTCTTTTAAGCATTTAATTCTTTCCTTTTCTGCTTCATCAGATGTGTTGGTAAGACCAGCTTTTGATTCTTTATTGAACCAGTTTTCAGGGTCTTCAACGTTGAGCCAGTATTGATACGTCTGTTTAAAACCAGAAGAAACAAGTTTTAAGAACTCAGGAACCTTTTTAAGCACAGCACTTTTTGAATGCCTAAGTAAAGGTTTAACAAAGTAGGAGCACTTTCTAAGCATTGAGCCGTTCTTTTCGCTGATTGCTATAAGCTTTCCAAAAACATCACTTAGATAACTTACGTTTCTATCAAGATAATCTTTACTTTCAGATAATAAAGTGCTTATGAAATCAAACAGATAACGAATTGTTTTGTCTTTTACATCATCTTTTGCATTTGAATTAACTATATCAAAATAGATTTCAAATACTGTTTTTATGGCTTCTGGAGCATTTTCGTGATTGTTAAACTTTGAAAAATCATTAACAGAAAATGTTTTCAAGCCTTCAGAAACATAATTCCAATTTACAAAGGGGTGATTAAGCTCCGTTAAAAGCTCTTTCACTCGTTTATAAACACCAAAATAAGACTCTACAGACTTAAGCAAAGGTTCATATTTTTCTGGAATCTGAACTTCGGCGGCTGTGTTTTGAAGATTAACCTTCAAAGCAGAAGAGTTATTTAAAGCTTCCTTTGTACTAGACATATCATTCTTCCTTGTTCTTTTCTATGTAAGATATAAGATCTAAGACCTAAGATTTAAGACTTAAGATATAAGTTTAAATTCTCTTCTATTCTTTTTCTTACTTCTTCTTACATCTTACATCTTATATCTTATATCTTATATCTTTTTCTTCTATCTTCCTATTATACAATCAAGCCCCATTTGTAACAATAAAAACTTAGGGAAAATAACAACCCTTTTAGAGGTAAGAAAAATCTAAAAAAACAAAACCCCGAAACATCTTTTAGATGATTCGGGGTTTTTGTTTTTTAAATTTTATCTTCTTGCAGTAGAAGTAGTTTTCTTTTTAGTAGTGTTTTTCTTCTTGGTTGTAGTAGAAGAAGTTGATTTCTTCTTTGTAGTAGCTGGTTTTCTAGCTGTAGTAGAAGAAGATCTTGTAGAAGTAGACTTTACAGAAGCACTTCTAGACTTAGCACCTTTAT
>JAFXRA010000296.1 GCA_017526725.1 Candidatus Rifleibacteriota bacterium | reverse complement strand
TTTTCAGTTTTCAGTTTTCCTTCCCTTTTCCCTACACCCTAATCCCTTCTCCCTAAAATATTGTGTACACAATTTTTAATAAAAAAGTGTAAATTCTGCTTGCATTTCACAAATTACAAGAGTATAATTACCGAACTTGCGTAACGGGTATAGTTAACGCAAAATTTTAGACCTGACTTTTGTTCAGGAATATATATTTAAGGAGTTTCGGCATGGCAAAGACAGAAAAGGCAGCCCCTGCAAAGAACAATGGGCCAAAGTCTCTCCCAAGGCTGAAGGAAAAGTATCTGAAAGAAGTAGCTCCAAAACTGCTTCAAAAGTATGGTAATCCAATGAGAGTTCCAAAGATTACAAAAGTTGTAATCAATATGGGCGTTGGACAGGCCACTCAGAATGCTAAGCTTCTGGAAGCCGCTACTAAAGATTTAACTATTATCTCAGGTCAAAAACCTGTAACTACAAAGGCAAAGAAGTCAATCTCTAACTTCAAACTTAGAGCTGGCGTTCCTATAGGATGCCGCGTTACACTTCGTGGTAACAGATGCTTCTATTTCCTGGACAAACTTTTTACAATCGTAGTTCCTCGTATAAGAGACTTCCGTGGTCTTTCTCAGAAAGCATTTGACGGACGTGGCAACTACTCTCTTGGTTTGCAAGAACAGTTGGTTTTCCCAGAAATCGTTTTCGATCAGGTCGAAAAAGTTCAGGGTATGAATATTACTATCGTTACAACTGCTCGCAATGACGGCGAAGCTTATGAACTTCTTGAAAGTCTCGGTATGCCGTTCCGCAAATCATCTAAGAAAGCGCAGAATAACTAAGGAGTTACTATGGCTAAGAAAGCACTAATTGAAAAGTGGATGAAAGCACCGAAGTTCTCTACCCGCGCTTACAACCGTTGCCATATTTGCGGTCGTCCTCGCGGTTATATGAGAGATTTCCAGATGTGTCGTATATGTTTCAGAGAACTTGCTTCTATGGGCAAGATTCCTGGTGTAACTAAATCTAGTTGGTAAGGAGACAAATATCATGAGTATGACAGATCCTATTGGCGATATGCTAACTCGTATTCGCAATGCCAACATGGTAAAACATGAAAGCGTTGAAATGCCTTCTTCCAAAATGAAAATTGAAATCGCTAAGATTTTGAAAAAAGAAGGTTATATCAGAGATTTTCGTTATTACAAATTTCAGAATAAGTTCAATCTGAAGATTTTCCTGAAGTATGGTGAAAAGAACAGCAACATCCTCAAAGGAATCGAAAGAGTTTCTAAGCCTGGTAGAAGAATCTACTCAAGCAAAGAAAACATTGAAAAGGTTCTTGGTGGATTAGGCATATCTATCCTCACCACTTCCAAGGGCGTATTGACAGATAAAGAAGCTCGCAACAACAATGTTGGTGGCGAAGTTATCTGCCGCGTTTGGTAATTCGGAGGTATTGAAATGTCTAGAGTAGGTAAAAGACCTGTTGTAATTCCACAGGGCGTTGAATGCAAAATTGATGGCAACACAATTTCTATGAAGGGCCCTAAGGGTCAGATTTCAAAAGTTATGCCATCTGAAGTTACTATTTCTCAGAATGAAGGCAAAGTAGTCTGCTCTGTTCCTGAACATAGCAACAAAAATGTTGAAGCAAAATTCGGTCTTGTAAGAGCTCTAATTAACAATATGGTTACTGGTGTTCACACTGGTTTCTCAAAAGGCCTTGAAATCATAGGCGTTGGTTATAAAGCTCAGAATCAGTCACCTAGCAAGGTTCTCTTCAATATCGGTTATTCTCATCCAGTAGAATATCAAGCACCAGAAGGAATCACTTTAAAGGTTGACGGTAATAAAGTTTTTGTTAACGGCGTAGATAAAGAAGTTGTCGGTCAGACAGCTGCTGAAATCAGAAAGATTCGCCCTCCGAGACATTATAAAGATGGCGCTGGTATTCGCTATCTTGGTGAAAATGTCCGCATTAAAGTCGGCAAGAAGCTTGCTGCTTAAGGCTTATTAGGAGGATTATAATATGAAAATAGGTAAAAAAGAATTACGCCAGAAACGTCATGCACGCAGCAGATTCTATCTGTCTGGCAATGCTCAGCGTCCTCGTCTTGCTGTTTTCCGCAGCCTTAAGCATATTTATGCTCAGATTATAGACGACGAAGAAGGTAAAACTTTGGTAACTGCAAGCTCACTCGAAAAAGAAGTTCGCGGTGATGTAAACGGCGGCAATAAAGCCGGCGCCAAGTCTATCGGTCAGAGAATCGCTAAGAAAGCTCTTGATAAAGGCATCACTACTGTAGTATTCGATAAGGGTGGCTATAAATATCATGGTCGCATTAAAGAACTGGCTGATGGTGCCAGAGATGGCGGCTTAAAATTCTAAGGGAGAAAAACACGATGACTGAACAAGAAAAGACTCAGAATCCTCGTTCTCGCCGTGAAAATCGCCGTCGCGAACAGCCCGTCGAAAACGAATACACTGAAAAGATTATATACGTAAATCGTGTCAGCAAAACCGTTAAAGGTGGTAG